>JBAVUB010000556.1:0-33313 GCA_049696575.1 Acidobacteriaceae bacterium
TCTGGAGGAACTCCAGGAAACGATGCGCCGCTCCCGCTTCGGCGCTTGCTCGAATCACAATGGCGCCCTGAAGAATGGGCGGATAGTCTTCGTCGGGCACCTGAACAAAGTGGCCATCGGTGCTGAGACGCGGCGTGAGGGCCGACGTGAGCGAAATAAACCCGGCCTGAGCATTGCCGGAGTCGGCATATTGGGCCGCCTGGGCGATATTCTCAGCGATGACAAGCTTGGGCTGCAGGGCATTGAACAATCCCGCATGTTGTAGCGCGGCCTGTGCGGCGCGTCCATAGGGAGCATGAGTAGGGTTGGCGATGGCAATGCTCTTTACAGCCGCACTCAGCAAGGCTTCAAGAGAGAGGCTTGCCACGCCGGAATCGTTGCGCGTCCAGAGGACGAGGGTTCCGCGCGCATAGGGAAGCGGCGCAGCTTGCTCCGCACGGCCGGCATCGATGACCCGTTGGGGGAAGGATAGGTCCGCGGCAAGAAAGAGATCAAACGGCGCGCCATCGATAATTTGTGTCGCGAGGGTTGCCGACGCTTGATAGGAGGCCTCGGCGTGAATCCCGGTTTGCTGCTCGAATTGGCGCAGCAGTGGCGGCAGCAGCGGCTGCAGGTCGGCGGCCGCCGCGATGCGCAGCTGTTTCCCGGCATCGGAAGGGCCGGAGGGCTCGGCGTGCTGGGCGAATCCTGCATGCAGGACAACGAAGATTGCGAGTACGCTGAATTGCACCCGGCGGTCAGACACGCAGCACCATGACCTCGGTGGATTTGATCAATGCGGCGACCGTTTCTCCTTTCTTCAGGCGCATCTCGCGAGCGGCATCGGCGGTGATGATGGAGGTGATGATCTGGCCTCCGATCGAGAGGCGAACTTGAGCCAGCAAACCCTCGATCCTCAGTTCCACAACGCGGCCCACCAGCTGGTTGCGGCCGCTCACGGTGCGCATCATTTGGCGCTTCGGTGTTTCCGGCCGCTTCGCCTTAAACAGAAGCGCGTCCAGTTCAGATTCGGGGATGCGGTAATGGCCTCCAGGCGTCTTGATGGCTTTCAGTTTGCCGCGATAGATCCACTGCTTGATCGCGGCATAGGAGATGCCGAGCCTCAAGGCTGCGTCGCGTGGGGTGAGAAGGGATGCCATTAGACGATTTTAGACGAAATTCACCGTGGGAATGGGCGAGAGTAGCGATCCGGATGGTCTCGAGCCCGGTGTTAGGCTGAGATCAACCGGCTGACGATGAATGAAATCTATCAACTGCGCTGCACCGGCTGCGCCCAGGAAATCGCTCCGCCGGCCCTGTTTGGCAATTTCCGCTGTGAGCATTGCGACGAATTGTACGAAGTGCTGTACCCGGGATGGAGCGGCCCGGGACAGAAGCGGCCTAATCCGGGCGCACTTCGGTGGCTGTGGAGGGAGCGGCGATTGTCGCTGGAAGCGGCCGATCGCAGCGGCGTATGGCGTTTCCGTGAGATGCTGCCGATTCTCGGTTCCCTGCACAATATCGTTTCATTAAGTGAAGGGAACACGCCTCTTTACGATCTGCCGCAGTCGGGGAGGCGACTGAACCTATCGCAGTTGCGCGCCAAGCATCAGGGCATGAACCCAACGGGATCCTTCAAAGACCTGGGAATGACCGCGGCGATCTCGGTTGCACACGAGCAGGGCGCATCGTGGGTGGCGTGCGCATCGACGGGAAACACCTCCGCATCGATGGCTGCTTACGCGGCGCGAGCAGGGATTCGCAGCGTAGTGTTGCTCCCGGAGGGGGAGATTTCGTGGGGCAAACTGGCCCAGGCGATGGATTACGGCGCACTTACTCTGCAACTCGGCACCGATTTCGACGGTTGCGTGCGAGTCCTTTCCGAAGTCGTAGACCGTGCGCCCGTGTATCTGCTGAACTCCGTCAACCCCTATCGATTGGAGGGGCAGAAGACATCCGCCTTCGAGATCGCAGAGCAACTCGAATGGCAGATTCCGGATCATGTGGTGGTTCCAGGCGGCAATCTCGCTAACAGTTCGGCATTGGGCAAAGGTTTTCTGGAGATGAAGCAGCTGGGGCTGACGGCCAGGGTTCCGCGGATTTCTGTGATCCAGGCGGAGGGCGCAAATCCGCTGGTGCGCGCGATGAGAGAATTCGGAGGAGAGAAGCTGGAGGGAGTGGAGGCGCATACAAGAGCGAGCGCGATTCGTATTGGCAATCCCGCCTCATGGCGAAAAGCGGTGCGTGTGATTCAAGAGACGGGCGGGTGGGTAGAGCAGGTCTCCGAGGCGGAAATTGCGATCGCTAAATCGGAAATCGGTGCGGAGGGTATCGGTTGTGAGCCGGCCTCCGCGGTGACCTTGGCAGGTTTGAAAAAGCTGGTGCAACAGGGAAAGGTGGGACCGGAAGATTCAGTAGTCCTGATCCTGACGGGTCACACGCTCAAGGACTCTGACTACACTCTTCGGTTTCATCGCGGCGAGTTACTGACCGACCTGGAAAGCGCCGCGGTTGCTCCTGAAATAGAGCGAGCCCGTCGCAATTCGATCAAACTGGAAGCAGCTGCCGATGCAGTGTTGCGCGAACTGGAGCGTGCTTCCGGATGAGTCAGTTCCATTTGCGGCTGCCGGCCACATCGGCAAATCTTGGACCGGGTTTCGATTCGCTGGCGTTGGCGTTGAAGCTCTACCTTCACATTGACGCGGAGCGATCCGAGCAATTCGACATCGAAGCGAGCGGTCGCGACGCAGAAATCTGCGGAGCCACCGAGAACAATCTGCTGATCGAGACCTACACCGAGGTTCTGGCTTCTCACAATCGCGCATCGGTTCCGCTCCAGGTGGGGGTGCACAACGAGATTCCTCTGGGAATGGGTTGCGGTTCCTCGGCGGCCGTCAGGCTGGCGGCCGTGGCGTTGGCCTCCCATTTCGGCGGCCTCGCGTGGAGCCGGGAGCGGATCCTTGCCGAAGCCGCGCGCCGCGAGGGTCATCCGGATAATGCGGCCGCCTGCTGGCTAGGCGGTTTTGTCGCGAGCGCTATTGAGGGAGACCGGGTGGAGGCGATTTCGATCGCCGCTCCTCGCGATTGGCGCGCCGTGATTGTTTTGCCTGATGAGCCCCTGACGACGCCGGCTTCACGCGCCGTGCTGCCATCCGCCTGGCCGCGTCCGGATGTGGTGGCGAATCTCCAGCGAGTCGCGCTGCTAACCGCCGCCTTTGCAACAGGAAACGCCGACCCAATGGCCGTCGCCATGGGGGACCGCCTGCATCAGCCGTTTCGGAGCGGCGTGTGTCCGTTGCTGCCCAGGCTTCTCCCGCTTGCCGGGAAGGGCGGCATTGCCGGCGTGGCTCTCAGCGGCGCGGGTCCGGCGGTGCTGCTGCTGGTGGCCTCGGAGAGCGCGGCCGTATACGCTCGAGTCCTGGCTGCCAGCAAAGTCGAAGGACTCGGGAAGGTCGAGTTCCTAACCTGTCAGATAGAAAATGAGCCGGTGGCGTTTTAAGAAGGCCAGACTCCGGTCGCAACACCGACCGTCGCCAGGGTGTGACCTGCCCCATTGGTAATGCAACGCCTGTCTCATGAGTAACTCAAATATACCGTTACCAAAAATTACCGAAGATTGCTTTACACAAGCCACCCGAGGCCCTATGTTCGCATCTGTGGGCAGTTCTGGGGGAGGGCTGCTCCGGCGTCCGTGATTCTGCATAAGAATCCGGGCGCCTTAATTTTTTTGGGTGATTGCCTCTGCTACCCTGCGCTCTGCGACTCCTCCATGCCACCTGCATCCAAATTGCATCAGGTAAACTAGTGGGTGCATCCGGCACCCAAAAGGGGACATCAACGAAATGGCTGCAGTGGGAATCGCTGAGGTGAGTGACGCAACGTTCGATCAGGAGGTGCTTCAGTCGGAGCAGCCAGTACTGGTTGATTTCTGGGCCACATGGTGTGGGCCGTGCCGCGCGCTGGCGCCCATCGTAGATGAAGTTGCTGCTCAGTTTAGCGGCCGGCTGAAGGTCGCCAAGATGGATGTCGACCACAACCAGGCGACGCCCATGCGTTACGGGATTCGCGGCATTCCGGCGCTGCTGATCTTCAAGGGCGGCAAGGTGGCCGATCAGATTGTCGGCTACGTTCCCAAGGAAACCATTGAGCGAAGCCTGGCACGCATTATCGGATAAGGGTTGGATGTTGAGAGGTGGCGAAGGTTAGTACTTTCGCAGCATGCCGAGCACTCTTCCCTGAATTTCAACCTGTGCGGCCGGAACAAAGATAGGGTCCATCTCGGCATTTGCAGGCTGGAGACGGACCAAAGACCCTTCCCGAAAGTAGCGCTTCAGTGTGGTTTCCGAGCCTCGAACCAGCGCCACGACGATCTCCCCTGAACGCGCGGTGTTGATGCGCTCGACGAGCACGTAGTCGCCGTCGAGGATATGATCATCGCGCATGGACTCGCCTCGCACCTGCAGGACGAAAACATCGCGGTTGCCGACAATATCGCCCAGGGAGATGGTTTCCGGGATTTCCGCGGCTTCGACGGGATAACCGGCGGCGATGCGCCCGGCGAGCGGCAGTCGTTCAACTCCGCGGCCTTTGGCGCGAGGCGGCAGCACGTCCAGGGAGCGGCTGCGATTGTGGGCGCGGGCCAGCAAACCTTTGTTCTGCAGATTTGTAATGTGTTTGTGGACCGTGGCCAGCGAACGAAGATCAAGGCCGCGTGCGATCTCCTCAAACGACGGGGAATAGCCGTTCCTTTGCACAAAGCCGGAGATGAAGTCCAACACTTCCTTTTGCCGCCGGGTAATGGCCATAGGCGCCATTATAGCGAATAAAAAGCGAATCAGCGCAACCCCGCTTCACTTTTCCCGAATTGACACTGGCCGCAACACACTTCCCTTCCGGGACAGCGTCTTGGTTTTTTCTCATGATCGGGCTCCTCCTCACGGAACATCCGCGAGATGGTGGAGAGTTGGAGAAACCTCACATGCGTTTACTTATCGCTGAAGACGACAGGGCACTGGGAACGTTCCTCGCCCGCGGACTGGAGCAGGATGGTCACGAGGTCATCATAGCGACCGACGGGGAGATGGCCATGGAAGCGGCCAAGAATGACACTCCGGAGCTGGCCGTCCTCGATCTCAATCTACCGCAACGAGATGGCACGGAAGTTCTGGAATTCCTGCGTTCGCTCACGGATGATTTACCCATTCTCATCCTCAGCGCCCGTCAGGAGCCCGAGATCCGGCTGCGTTGTCTGGAGATGGGCGCGGACGATTTCATGCAAAAGCCGTTCTCGTTTGTCGAACTTCGGGCGCGTTGCCGTGCTTTGCTGCGGCGAAGGACGCCGGGGCTGGTTCTGCATCAGGGCGACCTGGAGTTAAAGCGCGTGGAGCGCACCGTCACCCGCAACGGAGAACACATTGCGCTGACGGGCAAGGAATATGCCTTGCTTGAATACCTCATGCTCCATCGCGGCCGGCCGGTCGCCCGCGCAACTCTGTTGCGGGAGGTTTGGAACATGAATGCCGACGCTGGCACGAACGTGGTGGATGTCTACATTAACTATCTGCGCCGCAAGCTCCACGATATGCAGGAACCTCGGGCTGGGAATTCCACGGTGCAACAGGCCGAAACTCGAGCGCCTCTGATTCGTACTGTTCGCGGTGTCGGATACAGCATCGGCATCCGCGCCTGATCGAGACATCGCATCAGGACCTGAGCAGTAAGGGAGGATTGAATTCATGGGAACGACAGCGACATCCGAGGTTTTCTCAACTGCCCGAACGGCCGTGCTGGCCAGTGCTGATGCTTCGTTTCGCAAACGGGTCCGGAACGCTTTGGCCGACCTGCGGTGGCAGGTTCGCGAAGCCGGAGGGGGCGCGGAGGCGCTTGCCTGCCTTGACGCAGCTCCAGCGGAAGCTGTGGTACTCGACTCCTGGCTGCCGGATCTGGAAATTCATGAGTTTGTGGCGGAATTCAAACGAGTCCACCCTGGTGTCGACCTGATTATGGCGGACGCCTCGATTCCCGCTGGAACTGACTCCCGCGGTCCCCGCCGTAACGAGGTTCTGCATGCCCTTCGCCGGGCGCAGGCTACTGACGACGCAATCGGGAACACGGCGCCGGGAGGTGCGTTAACCCGAACCGCGATGGCGTCGGTCTCATTGCCCGAAGAGCCTGCGCCACTTTGGCCAAAGCGCGATTCCGTGCCCCTGAACCCTTCGGGGACAATGCCCGCCGAAGTCTGTCTTGCAACCCGGAATCTTCCGGCAAGGGAACGAGGTCTCCCGGAATTTGTCGGCTCCCACCCTGCGATACTTGAGGTGAGCCGGAGAATTCGTCTGGTCGCCGCGCGGACGACACCCGTGCTGATTGAAGGACCAACTGGCAGCGGCAAGGAGCTGGTGGCCCGCGCGCTGCACCGGTTGAGCAACCGCTCGACGCACAAGCTGATCGCTCTGAACTGCGCAGCGATTCCCGAGGGCCTGCTCGAAGCCGAGCTTTTCGGCCACACACGCGGCGCCTTCACCGGTGCTGTGGAAGGTCGCGCCGGACGCATTGAAGCCGCGCACGGAGGTACGCTCTTCCTCGACGAAGTTGGCGAGATACCTCTGGGGCTGCAGGCAAAGCTGCTGCGATTTCTGGAGAGCGGCGAACTGCAGCGCGTGGGAAACAACGGTTCCGTCCACGTGGATGTGAGAATCGTGGCCGCGACGCATCGTCCGCTGGCCAGGCTGGTGGCGGAGGGAGGTTTCCGCGCCGACCTGTACTACCGGCTAGCCGTTTTTCTGATCCGGACACCGCCCCTCCAGGGCCGCAGCGAGGATATCGAGACGCTTGCGGGGCACTTTCTCACGGAATTTGCGAAGAGCAGCCCGGCCAAACAAATTTCTGAGTCGGCGCTGGCGCGGCTGGTCGCACATTCCTGGCCCGGAAACGTGCGCGAGCTGGAACATGTGCTGGAGCGGGGCTGGATTCTTGCGGAAGATCGCCCCCGGATCGACTTCGAGGAGATCGAATTCGACGAACCGCAATGAAGATTTTCTAATGCCGCAGGCGTCGCGCAGGAAGTGTTCCTGCAACGACTCCAGTGGAGATTCTCCCGGAGAGCACTACGATGCAAATGGCGACACCGATGGCCGAGGCGCTGAACCGATATCTGGATCTGTCCTCCCTTGAACTGAAGGTGACAGCCCAGAACATGGCGAACGTCGACACGCCGGGGTACCGGACGACGGGCTTCGATTTTGCCGCGGAGATGTCGCGGTCGCTCGATTCCCTCAACCAGCAGGGGGGGAGTGGGGCGGGTTCTGGTGCCGCGCCGCAGCTCGGCGCGGTGGACGGCCTGTTGGAGCGTCCGGATGGAAATAACGTCTCGATGGACCGCGAGGGTATGCAAATGGCCGAGGCGCAGCTCCAGTTTCGAACCGGAGTGGAGTTGCTGAAACACGAATTCTCGCGCGTCATGGACGCCATCCACGAAGACCAGAAGTGACTGACGGCGATCATCGCCGGGGAAGGTGGACAGACATGAATCTGTTCGGCGCGATGGAAGTCAGCGGGTCCGCGTTGCAAGCCGAGCGCATACGGGCCGAAGTGGTGGCCGCCAACATGGCCAACGCCGAAACGACGCGTACTGCGGACGGCGGTCCTTATCGGCGCCAGCATGTGGTGTTTTCGTCCGACGCCCCGCAGCAGAGTTTTGCCAGCCAGTTACTGGGGGGGGACAGCTCATCCGGTCCGCAGATTGGTGGTGTCCACGTCGCGGCGGTGGTCACCGACCAGGGAGCCCCGTTGCGGCGCTATGACCCAGGCCATCCGGACGCGGACAGGGAGGGTTATGTGTCCTATCCCGATATTAATCCGCTCACGGAGATGGTCGACCTGATGGGGGCAACACGAGCCTACGGCCTCAACAGTTCGGCGGTGCAGGCGGAAAAAGGCATGCTCTCGGCTTCGCTGGACATCTTGAAATAGGAGGTTGATCGATGCAGCCAACAGCCATTTCGCCGCTTTCATTCGCACTCCCGGCCATTGCGTCAGCTGGAGTTGCCTCTACGGGTGCAGCTCCGTTTGGGGATTTGCTGAAAGATGCGGTCACCGGGGTTGACAGTCTCCAGCAGCAAGCCTCGACGGCGGTAGAGGGTTTATTAAAAGGGACCGGCGTCGATGTTCACGACGCGATGATTGCCACGCAGAAGGCGGATATGAGTTTCGAGCTGGCCCTGGCGGTGCGCAACAAAGCGGTTGCCGCGTATCAGCAGGTCATGGGAATGCAGTTCTGAGCGGCAGAACCAGTGAGGAAGAATGGCCGAGAAACCTGAAAAGTCGCAGACTGCATTGACCGTGCAGCAGCGGACCGGTAACCTGGTTGCCGAAGCAGTGGCCCGCTATCGCGCGCTCGAGCCCGGCCGGCGCGGTCGACTGCTCATGATGGCGGCGGTACTGCTGGCTTGCTTTGGCGGCTTTCTCTGGTACGCCTCGAGGACGGACTGGCGCACGTTGTATGCGGGACTCGATCCGGACGATGCGCGCCAGATGGCGCAGGAACTGACGGCCGCCGGGATCCCCTTCGATGTGTCGCCGGATGGATCCGGTCTGCGGGTGCCCGCTCAGGATCTGGACAAGGCGCGGCTGGCGACCACGGCCAAAGGCGGCCCGAAGAGCGGGCGCATGGGCTTCGAACTGTTCGACAAGCCCAACTGGATGGGTTCGGAGTTCGACGAGAAAGTGAATTACCAGCGCGCCCTCGAAGGGGAGCTCGAGCATACGATTGCAACGCTGGGTTCGGTGCAGTCGGCGCGTGTCCATCTGGTGTTGCCGCACGATTCGCTCTTCACCACGGAGCAGCGCGAAGCGAAAGCGTCGGTGGTGCTGCGGCTGCGTCACCGGACGATATCCGACGACGAAGCGGAGGCAGTCTCGAACCTGGTGGCGAGCGCAGTCGACGATCTGCGTCCGGAAAGCGTGGTACTGGTGGACGCGGAGGGAGGCGGGATGCTGGGGCGCCGCACCGGCGATGCAGCGCTGGCCTCGCACGAGCAGCAGCTCGCGGCGAAACTGGTCGAGACTCTGGAACCGGCGGCGGGTCCGGGGAATGTTCGCGCCTCGGTCAATGTCGATTACGATCCGAATTCAGCCGATGAACTGGACGAGACCTACGATCCGGGGCAGACCGCGACTCTTTCGATGCAGCGGAACGAGCAAACCTCGGGGCAACCGGCAGCCTCCGGCATTCCCGGGACGGCAAGTAACGGACCCAGCGCCAGGCCGCCACTCTATCCGGCGCAGAACGAGAGCGGACAGAATCAGAAGCAGGAAAGCGCGACGTATGGGGTATCGAGGAAAGTCCGGCACAGCGTCGAAGCTGCGGGCCGGGTCCGCCGTGTAACGGCAGCGGTTCTCATTAACTATCGTCGTACGACCGAGGGGAAGGCGGTCGCCTTGCAGCCCCGTGATGCCGAGGAGATGAAGCGCCTGACGGACCTGGCGCAGTCGGCGGTGGGCTTCGACGCGTCACGCGGAGATCAGGTCAGCGTGGAGCAGCTGGCCTTTGACGACGATGCTCCTGCAGCGGAGCCGACCCGGGGAGAGCGGGTGCTGGCGATGGCCACGCAGTCGCAGTCCCTTCTGCGGTATGGAACGATCCTGACGGCGCTTCTTGCATTCTTCCTGCTGGTGGCGCGCCCGACGCTACGTTCTCTGGCCTCAGCTCCCACCCGGCGCGCATCGTCGTCGAATGCGGCCGCGCCTCCTCGCATCCCGTCGGCGCCCGAACCGCAGGAACTGACTGCCGAGCAGCAGGCAGTTGAGCAGCAGAAGATCCGAGCGCAGAGCGTCTTCGAGCGCGTCTCCGAAACGGTAAAACGCGATCCGGCGCAAAGCACCCGCCTGCTGGAGAGCTGGATTCGTTCGGAGTAATCGACCATGGCGACCGCCTCAACCTCCGGTGCTGTTCATCATGCTTTAAGCGGGGTGCGCAAGGCAGCAATCTTTCTGGTGGCGGTGGGCGATGAACTGGGGAAGAAGATTCTCCAGAATCTCGCCGAGGGAGACCTGCAGAGGCTCACGGAAGAAATTGCCGACCTCCGGGGCGTACCTCCCGACCTGTCGCTGGAAGTGATCGATGAATTTCACGAGATGCTGGAAACCCAGCACTTCATGATTCACGGTGGGCTCGATTATGCAACCCGGCTGCTGGTGGACACGTTCGGCCAACAGCGCGCCGAAGATCTGCTGGGGCTGGTCAAGCGAGCGCAGGAAGCCAGCCAGAGCGATCTGACGGTTCTGCAACGCGTCGATCCGCAACAACTCGGCAAGTTTCTGGAGAGCGAACACCCGCAGACGATCGCCGTCGTGCTGGCCCATCTGGACGCGAAGCGAGGCTCGACGGTGATCGACAGCCTCAGCGAGGAACGGAGGGTTGAAGCCATCCGGCGTCTGGCCGCGATGCGGCAGTTTTCTCCGGAGATGGCCCAGCGGGTGGCCATGATCCTGCACCGGCGGCTCGAAAACATGGGGGACACGGGCCGCAAGGCCTATTCGGGGTTCAAAGCCGTCGCCGACCTGCTGAACCGCATGGAGTCGGAGGAGACCAAGAAGATTCTCGACGAGATCGAGGCAGCCGACGTGGCTATGGCTCTGAACATTCGGAACCTTATGTTCACCTTCGACGATCTGGTCACCATTCCTCCCGCGAGCATTCGCGAGATCGTTGCGGCCGCGGACAAGCGGCAGCTGGCGCTCGCCCTGCGCGGGGCGTCGGAGGATCTGCGCGCCCACGTCTTCGCGGCCATGTCCTCTCGCGCCGCGGACATGCTGAAGGAAGACATGGAAGTGATGGGGCCAGTGCGCGCCCGGGAGGTAGCAGGCGCGCAGCACGAAATCCTTGCCCTTGCCCGCAACCTCGAAGCCGAGGGCAAGGTCATCCTCAAACTCGAACAGGGTGATGACTTCGTGGTGTAGCGAACGGAGACCTATGCCGAGCAAGCTCGACAGTCCATACCGGCCCATGGAATATCCAGTGCTTGCGGGAGCGCCGCCGGTGATCGATCTCGCATCGACCATGGACCCGGAGCAGCGCGTGCGCGAGCTGGAAGCGGAGATCGAGAAGAAAGAGAAGCTGTACGCGCAGAAGCTGGAGAGCGCGCGGCAGGAAGCCCTGGAACGAGGCAAGGAACTGGCCAGCGGCGAATACTCCACATGGCGCCGGCAGTGCACAGCGGAATTGAGCGCGGCGATCGGTGAATTTCGCGGTCATGCCGATGAATATCTCGCCCGCGTCGAGCACGAGGTGGTGCGGCTGGCGCTGGCGGTGGCCGAACGGGTCCTGCGCCGAGAAGCGCAGATGGATCCGCTGGTGCTCTCCGGCGCCGTGCGCGTGGCACTCGGCCAGCTGGCAGAGTCGACTAAGGTTCGTCTGCGCATACCGGCCGCCCACGAAGAAATGTGGGCCGACATGGTGCGCCTCATACCAGAACTGCCGCTGCGCCCGGAGGTGTGGCCGGATCAGGAGATGCAGACGTGCGAAGCGATTCTGGAAACCAGGCTGGGCACCGTGGACCTGGGCGTACGCACGCAGCTAAGGGAAATCGAACGAAGCTTCTTCGATCTTCCTGAGGGTTCCGGTGAGAGCTGCACGGAAACGAAGCGGCCTGCAGTCGCCGGAAGGCAGGGTTGAGTGGATCTGCTCGGAACCTATTTTTCGCGGCTTCGCCAACGGCAGCCGTTTCGCTGGCGCGGGCGTGTGGTCGAAGCCGCCGGCCAGACCATCCAATCTGAAGGGCCGCCCTGTTCCGTGGGCGAATGCTGCGAAATCCATGACGCAACGGGAAGAGTGCATGCGGCGGAAGTGATTGGTTTCCGCGGTCCCAATGTGCTCTCGATGACGCTCGACGCGGCGGAGGGAATCCGGTACGGCGATCCGGTGTCCGCCTCGGGTGTCACCCCGCGCGTGGAAGTGGGCGAAGCCCTGATCGGGCGTGTAATGAATGCCATGGGTCAGGCGCTCGATGGCGCGCGCCGACCAGTTCTGCAGTCGCTGGTCCCGCTGGAGCGCCTGGCGCCTGCGCCGCTCGATCGTGAGCCGATCCGCGAAGCCCTGGGAACCGGGGTGCGCGCCATCGACGGCGTGCTGAGTGTGGGCCGCGGGCAGAGGGTGGGAATTTTCGGTGGCTCCGGAGTAGGCAAGAGCACGCTGATCGGGATGATGACGCGCAACAGCGATGCCGATGTGATCGTGGTAGGACTGGTGGGCGAGCGCGGCAGGGAAGTGGGGGAGTTTCTCGAACAGGGTCTGGGGCCCGAGGGCAGGAAGCGAGCCGTGGTTTTGGTTTCCACTTCGGATCAGTCAGCCCTGCTGCGCATGCGAGCGGCGCTGGCGGCGACCAGCGTGGCGGAATACTTCGCCGGCACAGGAAAACATGTACTGCTGGTTCTGGACTCGCTCACCCGGTTTGCGATGGCCGCCCGGGAAGTGGGTTTGGCAGCCGGCGAACCGCCCACGACACGCGGGTACACTCCCTCGGTGTTCAGCCGCCTGGCACGCCTGGTGGAACGTGCTGGCTGCTTCCGCACCGGCAGCATCACCGCTTTCTACACGGTTTTGATGGAGGGCGACGATCTGCAGGATCCGCTGGTGGACGCGGTCCGCTCCTATCTCGACGGGCACGTTGTGCTGGCTCGGACTCTGGCCACCGATGGCTGGTATCCGCCCATCGATGTGATCGAATCGATCAGCCGGCTGATGCCGCTGGTGGTCACCGACGATCATTCTCGAGCCGCGGCTACGGTCCGTCGCGTTCTCTCGACCTGGGCGCGTTCGGAGGACCTGGTGAGAATCGGCGCTTATAAGGCCGGCACCGATCAGGATATCGATCGTGCTTTGCGATTCCTCCCTGCCATTCGGAGCTATCTGGTGCAAAGCTCGCGCGAGCCGGAGACTTTTGGTGATGCGCGGGGCCAGTTGCTCCGGCTCGTCGCGTCCATCGAAAACAACCATGCGACCGCCGTGTCATGAAGCGAAAACTGGATCGCGTGTTACGCATCCGCGCGCTGCTGGAAGATCTATCCCGTCTCGAATTTGAGAAGAAGCTCGCGGGGTTGCGCTTTTTGGAGACGGCTGCGCAGCAGCAACGGCAGCTGGCTCGGTCGTTGCGCTCAGATGCTTTGCAAATGCTGGAAGTGGACCAATCCGCCAGGCGCGAGTCGTGGGCGATGAGAATCGCCGACGCTGAGATTCTCGACTGGAAAGAGGCAAGATTCGAAGCTCTCGCCGAAGAAGCGCAGGGTGTGGTGCGCGAGGCGCGGGAGGAACTGCTGGCGCGCCGTCTGCAGCGGCGGCAGGTGGAAGTCCTGCTTTCGGCGGACGCACGTGCGGAGAAGAAGGGACAGGTCCGCCGGGAACAGAATCGCACCGATGACTGGTTCCAGAGCGGATCCTCGCGCGAATATCCAAAGGCATAGTAAGAACTGTCTCATCTTCCTCGGGCTTGATCGGCAGACTCCGTGCAGGATCAGGGATAGAGGAATGAGCCTTGCATCCTGTTGCCGCGTCGCTTCTGGATCCACGAGCCGACAAGAGCGCCGCGCTGACGGTCGGGCAGTCGAGCCGGATTCTGCCGGGGCACCTGCGCTTCGGCGCGCTGATGCGACAGCAACTCCTGGCTGGCGGAGAAACCTCGCCGGAATTGTTGAGCGCACGTCGGAAAACAGACGTGGAATGCAGCCCCACTGCCGCACCCCCCGCGCAAAACGCCGGGATCTCCGTCCGACCAGCGATGGGGAACCTGCTCTCGCAGGCGCGTTCAGCCGGCGGTTCCAGCAGCGCACCCGAGGCTGCGGATATTTCCGGGAGCGCGACGCCATCGCCCGGGATCGGTGAAGGTTTCGTCCGCTCCGCGGTTGCCGAGCCTCAGGTGATTGCAACAGCGATCCAACCCTCCACTGCAGCCAGTGATGAGGTGGACCCACCCGCTGCTGGATCCTCCGATGATGCGAGGCCAGCGCGGGATTTCGATGCGGGGCCGGTCGCCGTCGACAACACCGTCTCGCCTCCTCCGTCCCGGGGCGCAACTTCCTCAGGCCAGCCGGTCCATGGTGATTCGGAATGGGAGGCTCCGGCGGGGACGAAGTTCTTCACCTCTCACCCAACGCACAGTTCCGGCTTCGTTACCGGTGGCGTGGGAGCCGCGTCCTCATTCTCACCGTTGAAAAGCAGGAACCCATCTGCAGCGAACCCGGCAGCCGTTTCAGAGGCAACCGTTTCGCGCGGCGGGGGGAATTCCGAACCGGCTTTGGCCACGCCGCTCGTGGATTCGCCTGCGGATTCTGCGGTCGTGCCGGCGTGGAGAGAGTCTGCGCAAAATCTGTCCGCAGGACAGGCGGCTTCGCCTGGAAAACCTTCTGTTGCGCAAGGTGATGGGAAACGGTCTGCGCCCGATCCGTTTTCCATACCGGGGGCTTTGCCAGAGAAGCCTGCTCTTGTGCTCGGTGCAGGAAAAAAGTGCCGGGCAGATTCGCCCACGGTGCACGCGGGTTCCGCGAGGTCCGATGCCGGGCCGGCTCAGCCTGCAACTTCAGCCGAGCCCAACGGAGTAGCCGATCGGCCTGTTAGTTTCTCCGCGGTGACGACAGTGCCCGTTGCGGTAGCGGGTATCGCGCAGGAACACAGCGTGAGCCCCACTAACAATCACCAGCGGCCAGTTCCGAATCTGCACAACGCTCAGTCACTCCACTCCGTCACCGGAACTCGCACTGAGTCACCGGGAACGCAGCCGATTGCGAACTCGGTGGCAAACCCGGCAGGATCGGATTCTTCCCGAGCAGTGCAAGTCTCATCTCGTGCGATGGCCGTCGGCTCCGGAATCCAGGCAGACACGACCGATCACCTGAACGCTGCGATCAGCAAAAAAATGGATCACATCGGATTGCAGGCGGCCACCACGGATTCGACGGTTCATGGTGGGGCCAGTCCACGGATTGAATTGAATCAGTCGGTGGGCGCTGTTTCCACCGCTGGAACGCATGCAATGAGCATGATGACGGCCACGCGGGCCCCAGGAGCATCCATCGATGCGCCCCATGCCGCAGCTGGAGCCTCGTTTGAGCGGATGGATTCTGCCGCTGCGCCGCAGGTGATTGAAAGCTCGACCCGGCGGCTCGCGGTGGGCGTGCGCAACGCCGATCTGGGGTGGGTGGAGATTCGCACCAGCAACGCAGCAGGGCAGGTTTCTGCAACCCTGGCGACCAGTTCGGTTGAATCGCACAACCTGGTTGCAGCGCAGTTGCCATTGATGCGGGAGTATCTCGCCGGGCAGCAGGTGCGCGTCGACAATTTAGCCTCGGAGGACTTCTCCGCGTCGGCCGGCCATCGGGAGGCTTCTTCCGGCAACCAGCCCGGTGATGGAGGAGGGAGTCGGGACACGAAGGCCCCAGAGCAGGCGATTGGTCCGAGCCCAACCATCGCCAATGGGGAGCCGGAAAGTCTTTCGTACATCAATGTCCGGGTCTGATGCGAACAGATTGCTGAAGGAGCGTTATGCAAATATTCTCGAATTCCGCCGTAACCCCGACACTGGCGTCCGCTCAGCCGGAGGATGTCGGCTCGACCAACTCTGACTCGACCTCGTCGGCGTCGACCTCCAATACAGCAACCATCAGCGCCAACGATTTCCTGCAGCTCCTGGTTTCCGAGATGAAGAATCAGGACCCGACCGCGAATACCGACCCCAACCAATACATTAATCAGCTCGTCCAGGTGAACAGTCTTGAGCAGCTCATTTCCATTAATCAGGACCTGACGGCTACATCCGCATCGGGAACCAGCGGCACATCGGGCAGCGTCTCCGGCCCTGCCACCGGCCAGGTACCCGGCAGCGGCACCAGGCCAAACGATGCGGCGGCCGCCGCTCCGGGAAACCTGAGTGCTCCTACTACTGGCGGCTCCGCCTCGCGCATCGCGAGTGCGCTGGAGAACGCCGCGCAGACGATTGCACCCAGTTCTTCGGCCAGCCCGCTCGATTCTGTCCTCAGCTCCCTGAAGGCGCGCGCGCAGCAGGCGCACACTCCCACTCTAAACCCGGCGCGATAAACCCGCGCGCGGCTATCTCACGGAGGCACCATGTCATCCTTTTCGATTCCGCTGACCGGGCTCAAAGCTTCGTCCGAGGCGCTCGATACCATCGCCAACAATCTCTCCAACATGAACACGACGGCTTTCAAGAGCCAGAATGTAACCTTCAGCGACCTTTTTTATCAGCAGGTCGGCACTACGGGCTCGGGTAACCCTTTACAGGTGGGCGCGGGAACGCAGACAGCGGCTACCGAGACGGATTTCTCGCAGGGAGGCATTCAGGAAACCGGCAACGCTTCCGATGTCTATCTAAACGGCAACGGATTCTTTGTCGTGCAGAACGGCAATACAACGGAATACACGCGCGCCGGAAACTTTACGCAGGGCGCTGACGGTTCGCTGATGACGCAGGGAGGCCAGCAGGTGATGGGCTATCCGGTGGTCAAAGGGGTTGTGGATACGAATGCTCCTCTGGTGCCCATCGTGATCCCGACCAACGCGGTGGAGCAGCCTCAGGCGACGACGTCGCTGTCAATGACGGCGAATCTGAATGTGTCGGCGCCACTAGGGACAGTCGTACCAGCGCAGGTTACGATTTACGATTCGCTGGGCGTGTCCCACGTCGCCACGATCGATTTTAAGAACAATGGCAGTGGGAACTGGGGTTACAGTATCTCGCTGCCGGACACGCTGACGCCGACTTCCGTCAGCAACACCGCAGGGAACCCACCAGTCACGACGATGACCAACACGTACACCTTTGCGCAGAGTGGAAACGCGGTCGGGACGGTGGATTCTTCGACGAACCTCACCATTTCCGGATTGACCGCAGGCGGCGCGTCAGCAACGATCACCGCGCCCGCAATCGCGCCGGGTGAGTCGCTGACGACGTATGCCGCCGATCTGACTACACAACTGGGTATCGAGGGCATCACCGCGGCCAGCGCTTCGGTCAGCGTAGGGGCTGGCGGCAACACGCTGGTTATTTCAGGCACCAGCTTTTCGACCTCCGGGAATGTGGTGCAGGAGCCTGTTGCAGCGAATAATACGGGCACCCTCACGTTCAATGGGAACGGGAATCTGACGTCGCCGTCCGGAAATCTCAGCGGCATCAACTTCACCGGGCTCAGCGATGGCGCGACTCCGCTGAATTTCTCCTGGAATCTGGTCGGATCGAATGGCCAGCCCACGATCAGCCAGGTCTCGTCTGCCTCCGCTGTTTCAGGAACGACGCAGAACGGTTATGCGGGTGGAGAATCGAACGGATTCACGATCGATTCCGATGGCGTAATTTCCGCTCAGTTCACCAACGGAATGACGTCGCCGGTTGGTCAACTAGCGCTGGCGAACATTACCAATCCTCAGGGCCTGATCATGTCTGCCGGCAACAACTACCAGACAACTCTCGCCTCAGGAACGGCCAGCGTCAGCGTCGCCGGGTCAGCCGGACTGGGTACGATTCAGGACCAGGCGCTGGAGGAATCGAACGTCGATATCTCAACGCAATTCTCTAACCTGATCGTGGAACAGCAGGCGTTCGATGCGAGTTCCAAGGCGATCACAACCTTCGACACCATCTCCCAGGACACGCTCAACATGATCCACTAACCACTCACTGCCGCGGACCCGCTGACAACGTCTTCATAGAATCGCTCATAGAGCGGAACAATCTTTGAAGCGCAATAGCGGGTCTGCGCGGTGCGGCGGGCGGCTTCCGCCATCGCCAGATAGCGGTCGGAGTCGCTGAGCAGCTCTACGGCGGCTGCGGCCATACCTTCAACATCCCCCACAGGGAAGAGTCTTCCGCTGACCCGGTCCTCGATCAGCTCAGGAACTCCGCCGACGCGAGTGGCGATCGAGGGCACACGGCAAGCCATCGCCTCCAGTGCGGCCAATCCGAAGGATTCAAGTTCGCTTGGCATCAGAAGCAGATCCGCCAGCGGGAGAATCTCGGAAACACTGCTCTGCTTGCCCAGAAAGTGCACGCGGTCCTGGATACCCTTGCGATGGGCGATCCATTCGGCAGCAGAACGGTCCGGCCCATCGCCAATCATTAACAGGCGCGCCGGCAGCTCGCGGGCTACCCTGGAGAAAATGCGAACCACGTCACCGGTGCGCTTGACCGGCCGAAAATTGGACAAGTGGACGAGAATCTTCTCGCCCGGTTCCGCGTAGCGTGCGCGTCCTGCCGCGCGCTCCGCATCGCTCAGCGGCATGTAGACGTCGCAGTTCACGAAATTGGGAATGACGTGGATGGCCTTCTCCGGATGGAATTCCTGGATAGTCTTGTCCTTCAGGTAGGTGGAAATTGCGGTTACGCCATCGCTCTCGTCGATGCCAAAACGGGTGATGGGCAAATAGGAGTGGTCGAGTCCTACCAGGGTAATATCGGTCCCGTGCAGCGTGGTGATGAAGGGCAGGCGATGCTTTTGCCGAGCCAGCATCTCGCGCGCAAGATAGGCCGAGATGGAATGCGGAATCGCGTAGTGGACGTGCAGGAGGTCCAGCTCGTAGTAGGCTGCAACCTCGGCCATGCGCGTAGCCAGTGCCAGGTCGTACGGCGGATACTCAAACAGCGGATAGTTCGAGACTGGCACTTCGTGAAAGGCGATGTCCTGCTCTCGGCCGCGAAGACGGAACGGCTGTGAATAGGCGATGAAATGGACCTGGTGTCCAGCGGCTGCGAGTTCAATGCCCAGTTCGGTGGCGACTACGCCGCTGCCGCCGTAGGTGGGATAGCAGGTAATTCCAATCTTCATAATTCTTCCAGGGTCGAGAGTACATGGTAAAGATGCGGTGATGCAGAGAAGGACGCGGATTCCCTCGTGTTCAACCGAGAGGCTCGCAGCCGACAGCCATAAATTCCGTTCAAGTTTTGTTCCTCAGTTGCTTTACAGTTTTGGAATGCGGCAGATCGGACCTCAGACGCCGTCATACCACGATACGAGAGCTCAGCCTTTTGCGCGCGGCGATTGATACGGGCGGTACCTTTACCGATTGCGTTTACCTCGACCATGGAGAGCTGCGCGTTCTCAAGCTCTTCTCCACTCCAGCCGATCCGGCTGCGGCCGTGCTCGATACTCTTAGCCGGATTCGACCGAACGGAGCCGTCGACGTCCGCCATGGCACTACCCTGGGCACGAATGCCATGCTGGAGCGCCGTGGCGCGTCCGTCGCGTTCGTCGCCACAGCCGGCTTTGAGGACACGATCGCGATTGGCCGTCAAACACGCAGCTCTTTGTACGACTGGTTCGCGCCTGCGCCTCCATGCCTTGTTCCGCGCGAACTGCGATTCGGTGTCGCCGAGCGCGTCAGCCCCGAGGGCAAAAGTCTGCGCAGACCCACCGATGCCGCGTTGGCGGAGCTTGCGGAAGACGTTCGTGCCAGCGGAGTCCAGTCCGTGGCGATCTCGCAGCTGTTCTCCTTTGCCCGTTCCGAGACAGAACGGCGCATCGAAGCGGCGCTCGCAGGCCTCGGCATTCCGATCTCGGTGTCCCATCGGATACTGCCGGAGTTCCGTGAGTTCGAGCGCGCTTCGACGACGGTGGTCAATGCTTATCTGGCGCCGCGCATGCAGGAATACCTGCTGCGCCTCGAGCGACGTGTAGCCGCGGAACATCAGGGTGGCCGCGTCGACGTCATGCAATCGTCCGGCGGCATCGTCTCGGCACGTGTGGCCGCGCAGGAACCTGTTCGCACTGTCCTTTCCGGACCTGCTGGAGGCGTCATCGGCGCTACTCGCGTAGCAGGATGGGCAGGCTTTGACCGCATCATCGGACTCGATATGGGTGGGACGTCGACCGATGTGTTTCTCTCTGACACTGCGCGTGGCGGCGTGCGGCGAACCCGGGAATCAGTTGTGGCGGGTGTGCCGGTGAGCGTGCCCATGCTGGAGATCCATACTGCGGGCGCTGGCGGCGGTTCGATTGCCCGCTTCGATCAGGGCGGCATGCTTTGCGTTGGTCCCGAATCCGCCGGCGCCGATCCTGGCCCCATCTGTTTTGGCAGAGGAACTACGGCGACGGTCACCGACGCCAACCTGTTGCTCGGACGCCTCGATCCGGCGAGCTTTCTCGGAGGCAGCGTGCCCCTTCATCCCGAGCGGGCGGAAAAGCTGATGCGCGAGCAGAAGGGCTTTTTCCGTACAAGCGAAGAATTTGCCGCCGGCATTGTGCGCGTCGTCGAGACGGAAATGGACAAGGCGATTCGCGTCATTTCTGTTGAGCAGGGTTACGATCCGCGAGATTTCACGCTGGTGGCCTTTGGTGGAGGCGGTCCGCTGCATGCTTGTGCTCTGGCGCGCGCCCTGCGCCTCCCAACTGTGCTGATCCCGGCCATGCCAGGAGCGCTTTCCGCTCTTGGCATTCTGCTCGCGGATGTGGTTCGCGACCATGCGCGCACGGTCATGCTGGCCAGCGACGGTATCCATGATCTGGAGCGACCTTTCGCGGAGCTGGAACAGACAGCGCGAGCCGAATTTGCTGCGGAAGGACTGACAGGCGTTCCGGAATGCTCGCTCGATCTCCGCTACAGCGGCCAAGGCTACGAATTGAATGTCCCCTGGAACCCACAGCTGCTCGCGAGCTCGATCGATGAATTTCATCGATCCCACAAGCAGCGCTATGGTTTTTGCGATCCTGAAAAGCCGGTGCAGATTGTGAACCTCCGTCTGCGTATGACTGCCTGCGCAGAACCATACGCCCCGGTTCGACACGAACTCGTGCCTGGCGATGGCAGCGCGGCCTGCTATGCCGAGCGCGAGATCTTTTTCGACGATAGATTTCTGCCCTCGCGGCTCTACCATCGGGAACAACTCAGCCCTGGCGATTTGATTGATGGGCCCGCGATGATCACGGAATACAGCTCGGCGACGATTCTGCCGCCTGGTTCCCGCGCCAGCGTCGATGGATTCGCAAATCTTGTGGTCGCGGTTGGAGAAGGCGTATGAGCGCCGTCGATCCGGTCGAACTCGCCATCTTTCGCAGCGGAGTGCATTCGATCGCCGAAGAAATGGGCGCTGCACTGCGCCGCACAGCGTTGTCTCCCAACATCAAGGAACGCCGTGACTACTCCTGCGCGATCTTCGACGGCCAGGCAAGCGTGATCGCGATGGGCGACCACATGCCCGTGCACCTGGGATCGATGCCAATGTCGGTTGCAGCCGCGGTTGCAGCCATTCGCTTTGCGCCCGGTGACATCGCGGTGCTGAATGACCCCTATGCCGGCGGAACGCATTTGCCAGACATCACCATGGTGCTGCCGGTCTTTCTTGCGGGTGCCGATCAGCCGTCTTTTTATGTTTCGACTCGAGCGCATCACGCCGATGTTGGCGGCGCTTTTCCGGGTTCGATGGGACCGGCGCGCGAGATTTATCAGGAAGGAGTGCGCATTCCTCCGGTGCGCATCGTGCGCGGTGGCCAGATCGATCGCGAGATGCTGGACCTGATCCTGCTGAATGTTCGCACTCCGCAGGAGCGCGAAGGCGATTTGGCTGCGCAGATTGGCGCGTGCCGTGTGGGTGAGCAGCGGATCCTCGAAATGGTGGCGAAATACGGCGAGGATCGGCTGCGGGCGCTGACCGGCGAACTGCTGGACTACTCCGAGCGTCTGGTGCGTGCCGAGTTGCGGCGCATGCCAGGCGGCGAATTCATTGCCGAAGACTGGCTGGACGATGACGGCATCGACGACCAGCCGATCAGGATCGGCGTTCGCATTCAAATTGACCCCACAGCCGAGTCGATTCATGTGGACTTCTCCGGGTCGTCTCCGCAAGTTTCCGGCAGTGTGAATGCGGTGCGAGCGATTACGCTGTCGGCCTGTTTCTACGTGCTGCGCTGCCTGCTCGAACGGGACGCTCCGGCGACAGCCGGCATTTTGCGGCCGCTGACGCTGGTTACTGTGCCAGGCAGCATCGTCGATGCTCGTCCTCCGGCTCCGGTTGCGGGCGGCAACGTGGAGACTTCGCAGCGGATCGTCGATGTGCTGTTGCGTGCGCTGGCGCAGGCGATTCCGGATCGAGTGCCGGCGGCAAGCGCAGGAACCATGAGCAACCTGACCATTGGCGGCATCGATCCACGCACCGGCCAGCCGTTTACTTATTACGAGACGACTGCCGGTGGCATGGGCGCACGGCGTGGGTTCGACGGAATATCGGGCGTGCAGACCCATATGACGAATTCGCTGAACACGCCGATCGAGGCGCTGGAGTATGCGTATCCGTTTCGAGTTCGGCGGTATGCATACCGAGAAGGCTCCGGCGGCGCAGGGAAATATCGTGGCGGCGATGGGCTGATCCGCGAGATTGAATTACTGGCGCCGGCGCAGGTGACGCTGCTGGCCGAGCGCAGGAAGTTTCGGCCCTGGGGTTTGCAGGGCGGCGAAGACGGCGCAGCCGGTCGAGCGACGGTGATCAAGGCGGCGACCGGCGAACAGATTGAATTACCCGGAAAATGCAGTCTGCATCTTGAAGCCGGCGACGTTTTGCGGATCGAGACTCCTGGCGGCGGCGGTTGGGGAAGTAAGTGAGGTGGGTTGTGAACAGTACTTTTGGATTGTGGCTACCCCCCTACCCCCGACCTCGTCGGACCCTGTGACTTGTTTTCAGCGAGTTAGAAAAAGCCGATTTGCTAAGTGATTCGCGCCGGGTCAGTTACGTCGCGCGTGTGAATGCATCATTGACACTCGCCACTTGATGCATTCGCGTATGCGAAGAGGCTTGATGATTGAAAACAAGTCAGCTGCGTCGCGAGTGCGAATGCATCATTTGACGCGTCCAAATGACCCCTTCGCGCGCATGAGTGATGGATTGGTGAGCGTGAAGCGCGAGAAGAAGAGAGGATGGGCGGCGGACAAGGCTCGCGGGTTGCTGAGTTTCTGGAACAGGGTCTGTTTCCTTTCCGAAAGTAGAAAAGCCCCGCATGGTGGGGCTTTTTCTTTTTTTACTCTATAAGTTCAGTATATCACATGGAGAGAATGGAGACGCCAGAATTATTTGAATCGTAAGTTGCGTTTAATCAACGAAAGTTACTTTGGATAAGTGGTGGAAACTTGACAAAAAGACAGAGAGTAGGGAATAGGGAGTAGGGAGTAGAGGCGGTTAGCGAAAGGCGAGCGAAAGGGCGAGCGGAAGAGCGAGCGGAAGAGCGAGCGATGAGTTATGGGCTATTTCCAGTTCCCTACCAGGATGAACGGGGCCCAATAATACGGATGGGCGTAACCGGCTGGGGCTGGCGGGCCGGCATCCATGGTTTGGACGCCTCTGCCGGCGGCTTTCTCCTTTTTGCTGGATTTGCCGTGGAGCAGGTCGAGCTGGGCCTTGCGAAGGGCCTCCACCTTCATCATGTTGCCGCCGGCGCCGGCCCAGCGTTTGTAAAAGTCGGCCATCAGCTGGCCGGTGCTGGCGTCGTTGACTTCCCAGAGGGTGGAGAGCACGGCCTGAGCGCCTTTGAGCTGAGCGGTCATGGCGAGGCCGTCGACTTCGCGACCGTTGCCTGCATTGCCGCCGACACCGGTTTCACAGGCGGAGAGAGTGAGCAGGGCGGTGTCATCGAGGCGCAGGTTGGGATTGTCGCGGAAATCGGCGACGGTGAGGTGGTAGCCGCTGGTGTCAGCGTCTTTGCCGGCGAGGAGAAGCCAGGAATTGCTGTCGTCGCCGGGGTGAAAGACGAAGTGGCTGGCGATGTGGACGATGGGGTGGGCACCATCGAGCTGGCGCTCCATGGCTTTTTCAGTGAACTGGCCGTTGAGCAGGATGGATCCCGGCAAGACGCCGTGCGCGCCCGCGACCTGAGGATCGCGGACGATGTCGTCGAGCTCGCCGACAACGGCGGGCAGCGGCTGGAGGTCCTGTTCATACTGGCGGGAGATGCCCATGGCGACGGCTTTGACAGAGGACATGCGGGGCTGATCGGCGAGACGCCCGATGTTGGCGGGGGTGATGGAGACGAAGCCGTACTTCTCGACGAGATAGTGCTTGCCGTCGTAGAGAGCGGCCATGGGGATGTAACGGAGCACGCCGTCGAGGGACCAGACGAGGGTTTGGGCGCGCGCCTGATCGAGGTCGGCCTGGATGGGGCCGATGAGGATTTTATAGAGGTCCTGGGCGAGCGGGCGCGGATCAGAGCGGGGATCGCGAAGCACTTGCTGGAACGCTGCGACCTTCTGGTTGAGATCCTTTTCGGGGATCGCGTATTCGCGCGCGACCATCGCGTTGCCGGTGATGACAAGGACGCTGTAGCGATCGGCGGTGAGAACGGTGTAGAGAGCGACAGTGTGCGGAGCGCGGGCGACCTGGTCGCGGAGGGTGGCAGCGTCGCCCTTGACGTCGGCGACCTGCTTGTTGGCTTCACTGCCCTGGCCGAAGAGCTTATAGAGACGGGCGTAGTAGTCGTTGAGAGCCTGATTGGCTTTGGCAAGCGCATCGGAAAGCTGCTGGTATTGCTGTTCCTGATCCGGCGTGCGCGCGGCAATTTTTTTCAGTTGCGACCACTGATCGCTGACGGAGACGAGTTGGGCGGTGGCTTTTTCGTAGTCCGCCTGGGCTTGTTCTTCGGCGGGGGTGAGGGAAACGGCGCCGGTTCCATCGCTGGAGGCGCCACGGACGTATTCGGTGTACTCCTGCTGCTTAAGGAGGTCGAGGACCTGCTGGGCTTCGGGCAGGCGGCCCTGGTCGATGAGGAGTTTGGCGAGGTCATGGTAGTAACTGTCTTTGTAAGCGAGGAAACTCTTTTCGAGACTGGAATCCATGCCCTGCAGGTTGCCGCGCACCTTCTGGAGGTAGTTAATCGCCTGTTTGCCGAAGAAGATGGCGAGCGCAGGTTCGGCCGCGGAGTGCGCATCCATGATGTAGTAACAGATGAGGGCCTCAAGAAAGGGATCGGCGATTTCTCCGGCAAGGGGGAGGGCCTGGGCGTAGTTATCGAGGGACTTTTGTTTATCGCCCAGCTTTGAGTAAGCGACGCCGGCATTAGTGAGGGTATTGGCTTCGCCGGAGCGGTCAGCGGCCTGACGATAAAAAACAAGGGCCTGATTCAGGTCATCGAGGGCTTTCTGCGGTTCGCCCAGGCTGGTCAGGGCAAAGCCGCGGTCGTTGAGCACGTCGGCCTGACCATCGGGATCGCCCACCTGGCGATAGAGGTCGAGGGCCTTGCCGTAGTAGTCGAGGGTCTTCTGTTTGTCTCCGAGATCGGAATACGCGAGGCCGATGTTATTCAGAGTGCGGGCTTCATCGTCGCGCGCACCGATCTGGTGCTGGACGGGCAGAGCCTGGTTGAAGTAATCGAGCGCCTTTTGCGGCTGGCCCAGCTTGCCGTAGATATTTCCCATATTCACCAGGACCGCGGCTTCGTCATTCCGATCGCCGACCTGACGGCTGAGGAGCAGCGCCTGGTTATCGTAATCGAGCGCCTTTTGAGGATTGCCGAGGTCGACGTAGTTCAGACCGATATTGGCAAGGTTGGAGGCCTGGTTTGCGCGGTCGCCAATCTCGCGATTGACGGCGAGGGCCTGATTGCCGTAGTCGAGCGCTTTTTGCGGGTCGCCGAGTCTTTTGTAGACGACGCCGAGATTATTCAGAGAGAGAGCTTCGAGATTCCGACGGTGCAGTTGCCGCGCGACGGCGAGCACCTGGTTATAGGCGTCGAGCGCCTTTTGCGGCTGACTTAGATCTTCGTAAGCGACGCCGATGCTGTTCAGGACTCCGGCTTCAGCGGCCGGATTACCCACCTGGCGAAATATGGTTAGAGCCTGCTCAAGAACATCGAGAGACTTCTGCGGACTGCCGGTCGCCTCGTAGACGAGACCCATGTTGGTGAGCACCTGAGCTTCAGCGAAGCGGTTGCCGAGCTGGCGATTGATGGGGAGTGCCTGGTTATAGGCGTCAAGCGCTTTTTGCGACTCACCCAGGCCGAGGTAGACGTTGCCGAGGTTGTTGAGGGTGGCGGACTCGCCGTCGAGGTCGCCGAATCGACGATAAACGGGCAGGGCCTGGTTGCAGAGATCGATGGCTTTTTGCGGCTGGCCGAGGTGCCTGTAGACGGTGGCGGTATTGGCGAGGATGTTGGCCTCGCCATCCAGATCGCCTGCGTCATGGAAAAGAGGCTGAGCCTGGTTGAAGGCGTCGAGAGCCTGCTTCCAGTCGCTCTTCTCCCGGTAGAGGTTTCCGAGATTGTTGAGAGTGACGGCCTGGTCGTGGCCGTCATCGATGCGGCGAAAGATGACGAGCGAACGATTGAGATAGTCGATGGCAGGCTCGGACTGGCTGAGGTCCATATCGACGACGCCGATGCTGCGCAGGACGATGGCTTCAGTCTTCGGGTCGCCGCTCTTTTGCGCGATGGGCAGGGCCTGGTTGAGAAGGTCGAGGGCCTTTTGGTTTTGGCCGGCGATGAAGTCGGCGGAGGCGACGCCGGTGAGGGCGATAGCCTGGTCGAGCAGATCGCCGGTGTGCGTGGCCAGATCGAGCGCCTGGTGGGAAGCGGCGAGGGCCTTATCGTTTTGGGCGAGCCGACGCCATGCGGTGGCCTGACCGTTGAGGACGGCGGCTTGTTGTTTCTCGTCATTCGCGGCGCGGGCAAGCGCGAGAGCCTGGGTATAGGAGTCGAGCGCCATTTGATAGCGGGAAATACCCATATAGAAGTCGCCGATTTGATGGAGCGCGTCGGCCTGACGGCGGGGACTCTTCGCCTTTTGCGCGGCTGCCAGTATGGTCTCAAGACTGGCGAGCTTTTGTTGCGCCGGGGCGGGCAGATCGTCGGAAGCGGCCGGAGCGGAGGGCGTCGCGGGGGATTGGGCGTGGAGGGGGATCGACAGAAGAAGGCTCAGAAAGGCGACGGCTGGCAATCGCATGGGCCGGTTTTCTCCAGGGCACGGTAGGGTCCGCCATTCGCGAGAACGACGGCGCGCCTCGATGGCCGGAGATTAACGCGGGAGTGGTGTTAGAGCAACGATTTTTTACTGGTTCAGGACCGACTGAACGGCCGGGGTGATGGCCTTGTCGAGCTGATCGAGGTCGGGGGCGCCGGGTGGGACTTTGATGCCGGGGAAGAGGTGCCACTCTTCGCTGAGGGCGAGGGACTCGCCGGGCCAGACTACGGTTCGGGGACCGAGCAGCTCGACTTCCTGGAAAGCGCCTTCGACGTAAACCTCGGTGTTGACGCCGTAGTCGGGATAAGCGGCGCGGTTCTCGTGGGCGAAGCGCTTGACGAAGAGCTCCTCACCGAGGAGGTGGGCGCACCATCCCTCTTTATTGCGGAGGCCGATTTTCTGGGGGTTGGCGCGGGCGGGGTCGGCGCGGAGAAGGATGTATTTGAGGCCGAGGGTGAAGCGCGGGTCCTCGAGATCGGTGAAGGCGCAGAGGGCGAGGGGCTGGGTGACGGGCGCGTAGTGGTCGTGGGTCTGGAAGGGAACGCGGGGAATGATGGCGGTACCGGATTGCATGACGGTGATGGCCCAGACGGCGATGTCGACGGGCCAGAGGTTGTGGCTGGTGATGGTGTGCTCGAGCTGGACCTTTGAGCCAGCGGGCGCGAGGGTGACGCGGAGCTGCTTCTCGATGGCGGCGCCGTCGGTGGGTTGATGGAGGGTGAGACTGAGGTCGCCGTGCGCGTGATGCTGGATGGGTGAATTGTCGGGTGCGTAGGTGGCGGGGAAAAGCTCGGGCCAGACCCAGAGGCGGTGACCGCCGTAGGGTTTCCAGACGCCGAGGGCGGTCTTGACGGAATTTTCAGGAAATTGGCCGAGATGGTTCTGGCTACCGGAGCGGCCGTAGAAGAGGATGCGCGGGCCGACCGCAGTGGTGACGATGAGGTCGACGGTTCCGTTGGAGATTCTGATGCAGCCGGGCAGATTCATGTAAGACAGGTGTTCGATTGCCATGCAGATGCGCCTCGGTTCCAGACGAATGCAATGCGGGATAAGACGAAGGAACATTGTATGCGTTCGGGGATGGGGTGCGGCTTTTCCCTGGGGATTTCGTCTATTCGCAAACCGATTTATCAGAAGCTTTTGAAACTTTTTTCTCCGAGGAATGGCATGCAGAGACCCCAGGGTTGGAGCTTTGCCGTTGTGGGCCGCGATGTGCTGGACGTCGCGAAGTTTCTTGGCGTCTTCGACGATTACAACGAGGCGACGAAGTTCAGGGACAGCGCTGAACTGGTTGGATGGCACGATGCAGTGGTGGTGGGAGCGGCGGAAGTGAAAACAGGGGCAAAATCCAGGTAGAAGTCGCGCAGGGTAACGATCCTGAGAAGGCCGCTCCGCCGCTGGGTTGGCTGACGGAGGGCTGGAGAGGCGCTTCGCCTGGAACCGTATCCAGCCTGGCTTCAGCGCAGCGCTGCGAACGGCGAGGGGACGGAGAATGGATCGCGAATATGCAACTGGCACGGTTACAAATAGGGAATCGCGGCACGGAAAGGCGCGGATTTTGGAAGACGGGAAGGTGGCGGCGGTAGATTTGCTGCGGGGATGGTGCAAAGTGGATTTTCGGCTGGAAATTTGCACAGAAAGTACGCGATTTGCACAGAAATAAAGGACTTGCGGGGACTTGCAGCGCGGATATTTTGTGCGATGATTCTTTCAACGGAGGAGCAATCCTCCCGAAGAAGAGAGCAGAACGCAGCGGTCAGGAGAAGCGGCAACGCGGCTCAGGAAGCTCACGGGAAACCGGGGGTTTCAGGAGGCAGCCGGGCAACCGGCAAGCTTCAGGACGGCGGTGAAGACGCTCACGCGTCAGATGGGCTGACGGAAGCATTCGGGAGCGCGGGGGCAACCTCGCAGGCTCGGGTGAAACCGGCAGCGACAGGGCGTGATCAGGTAGCCGAAGCCAGATCTTCGATAAATCGGAAGAAGGGGCGAGAACCCGAAAGGGAACTCGCCCCTTCGGCTTTTTGGAGTCCGGAGTGTTTGGTGGGGGTTTCTATTGGTAGGCGACCCAGTGCCAGCTGCCGGCGTCCTGGCGAAAGAGGGAGCGGCCTGGGCGAGGCGTTGCAGGTCTGAGAATCTCCTGGAGCTTTGAGGGCAGGCTGGAGAAATCGTACTCCCAGGTGTACTGCACCTCTTGTTCCTGGGGATTATCGCTGCCCTCATCAGGGAAGCTGATGGTAAGGATGTGCCAGGGGAAGGTCTTGCCGAGCTTGAGGTCGACGGCGGGCTGCTGCGGGTCGAGGCCGGGAGGAAAAAGGCCGTTGCAGACGACGAACTGGTGGGAGTGGACTTTGGGGTCGCGTCCATTGAGCAGGCAGGGGCTCTCGCTCTGGATGGCGAGAGCGTCGAGAAGGTCTTTATCGAGGGCGCGGAGCCGCTGGTCCTGATCGGTGGTGAGGACGAACTCCGCGGTGGCGGAGGCGTGGCCGAGCTTGTCGAGCATTTCTTTGGCGTTGTTGCGGTCGAGCTGCTGGGCGAGGGCGTTGAGCGACAGAGAAAGTCCCACGAGGATGACGAGGAAACACGCCGGGTTCCGGCTCATAAAGCGAATTCCCTTTCTGTGTTGTCAGTCTGCGCGAGGCGAGTTGCCGGAGAGGGATGCAGCGATAGTAACTGAAACCGGGTTCAATGGGCAGGGTTTGCGAGGCCCCGGCAAAATTGAGTTTTCCACATTCAGGGCGAGACGGAGAGCGGCAGGGCAAGACCGGCGGCGGCGAAAACGGGAGCAACCTGGCCTTCCTGGGCGCGCATCCAGGCAAGCTGACATTGGGCAAGCTGAGACCAGTCGACCCGATGAAGGGAAAGGAACGGAATGGGTTCATCGACTCGGAAGTTGACTTTGCTTTTGTTGGCCGCGGCACTTCTTGCTCCGCTGCTGACGACGGGATGCGCGGCGCGGGTGCGCGTCTACGATCCGTATTATCACGACTACCATGCGTGGGCTGCCGAGGAGCCGTATTACACGCAGTGGGAACGCGACACGCATCGGGAGCACCGGGATTTCAACAGGCGCGACGATGCGGACAAGAAGGAGTACTGGGACTGGCGGCACAAGCAGCACTAGGGTGGCGCGTCGCGGAGGTCTCAGGAGCGGGTGAAAAGCGATGGGCTGATTACGGCTTTTCGTTACCAATGAATCGGCTCCATGGTGACCGGCTGTTGTGATACACATCGTGCATCAATAGCCCAACAGCTCGCTCCCAGCGGGTCCGTACATATTATGAGGTTCCATCGCCGCTATTACGCGGATACCCGATGTGTAGTTGTCTGCACGCGCTGCCTGGCAACGCTCGGAACCGCCGCCACACACGGGGTTGCGGATGAGCTGGAGAGGCAACACGTGTGCGGGCGGCGCGTTCGACCGGAGTTCAGCGACGCAGCGATGCGCTGTTACGCCGAGCACAACGGTCGAGAAGCGCGGCGCAGCGGGCGATTCGCGGAGATTCTGCAAGGTCCGAAACGTTGGTCAGCGCCGCTGCTGTTTCTTGCGGTCGTGGTGGTCGTCTATGGCCTCCCGAACCTGATTGAGTTCCTGAGCGCGGGCTATGTGAGCCCCTGGGTGCTGAATGTTCTGTTTGGCGATTTGACGGGGTGCGCATGCCTGGGGGTCGTGCTGCGGATGCCCAGGACCAGCGTGGTTTTGTATGTGGCTTTGGCGGTGCTGGACGGCTGGCTGTATACGACGGGGAAAGTTTCTCCAAATACGCTGGCGTGGATCACCGACGCGGCGCCGACCCTGGTGGTGGTGGGCAGGGTGGCGCAGTTGCGGGTGGGTATGAGGGCTCGGGAGTGAATTCGAGTCTATGGCCTGACGGTCCCACTTAGGTAACCGAGAAGCTGCTGGTTCTGCTAGTCAGATCATCACTTATCCAGTTAGTATTTCGCCAGTTCACCAGGACCCTTGCCTTGCGGTGGCGGCTTCGTTAGCGAGGGCTTCCCTGGCGGAACGGCGGAGCCAGGCATGAAAGTGCGTTGGGTGCTCGAGGCGGTTGGAGCCACGCTGCTGCTGCTGTTCCCGGTCCTGGAGCCCCTGGTTACACCGGGATACCGGTTTATCTATCATCATCATTTGCCGCTTACCAGGCTGATGGGCGGCCTGATGCTGGACTTCGTTGTCATTGCCGTCGCCGGAGTGGTTGTTCTGGCCGTAATGCAGCGGCTTGCTGCTACGCCGCGCAGAATCATTGGCGGCTCCCTTGCGGGAATGTTCCTGTGGTGCCTGGCGTACTGCGGGTACGTTCTGCTCATCAACGGCTGGGGTCCGGTCATGGGGCCCGGGGTTCGGCAGCCTGTTCTTTTCTCCGTGCTGGAAAGCTGGTGGCACCGATGGGCATTTCGCCTGGTGGTAGCCGTGCCGTTGTTGGTGGCGGTGCTTGCCTGGCTCTGGCCGAAGATTGCGCGGCCGATCGTCGGCGCGACCCGGGTTGCTCTGGCCATGGTGGCGTTCTGCGGGCTGTGGATTGTTCCTGAGATGGTGCACGTGGATCTGCAGGCACACGAGGCTCTCCCGGTTGTCGCCGCTCATGCAGAGGCGCGGCCGGCGAGGAAGACGAGAATCGTCTGGATTCTGTTCGACGAGCTCTCGTACAAGCTGGCGCTGATCGATCCACCGCCAGGGCAGCAATTTCCGAATTTGGAGAGGCTGCATGGCGAGAGCATTTCCTTCGGGAACGTGCAGCCGGTCGGGAACTATACCGATATGATTATTCCGTCGCTGATGGCGAGGCGGCAGATCAAACAAATCCGCAGCACAGCACAGGGCCAGCTGGTGTATCTGGATGAGGCGCGGCATGAGTGGGTCGGGTACGATGCGAGCCGCACGCTGTTTGCGACCGCTCAGAGCGATGGGTGGAACCCAGGCGTCGTCGGCTGGGCCATTCCGTACTGCCGGATCTTCGCGGGCCTTTTGACCCGGTGCTATTGGCAGCAAGGGGTCGGCGCCGGCTTGTCGTACGAGCTCTGGGTGAAAAACGACGACTCAGTCCTTTCCTATGCATGGGCGGTGCCTCGTGCATTTTTGGCCGAGGCGCATTCGAGCCGACAGGCGGACGCCAAACGTCTGGAAGGCGCGATCGACGACGATCGAAGCCTGATGGAGCAGATGCAGGCAACGCTCGAGGATGAGCGCATCCATTTTGTCTACCTGCATCTGCCGGTGCCTCATCCGCCTGGCGTCTACAATCGGCGGACGCATGCGTGGTGCGCATGCGGAAACTATCTCGACAACCTGACGCTGGCCGATGACCTGCTGGGCAAGCTGCTGAAGGAGATCGATGCGACGTCGGGAGGCGATCCGACGGCGGTGATTGTCTCCTCCGATCATTCGTGGCGGGTTCCGCTGTGGCAGCACACGCCGTACTGGTCGGCGGAAGAGGAGCGAGTTTCACAAGGGCGATTCGATCCGAGGCCGGTGTTCATGATTCACTTTGCCGGGCAGCGATCGGGCAGCGAGGTGCTCAAGCCGCTGTCGGAGTTTGTGGAGTACGACATTTTGTCGGGGATGCTGGAGGGAAAAATTGCCGGGCCGGACGATGTGGAGGCGCTGGTGAGGCAGCCGGTACTTTCGTTTTCGGGGCAGGGGGTACCCCCCTCCCCCCTGGGGTCTGGGCGGTGACTTGTTTTCTTTTACTTAGCGGGGGATGACAAGGCCGACAACATACAGGTCTTTGCGGGCCAATTAGATAGAAGGCGGTCGCTTGTGTTACACAGACGGCTGCTTGTGTTACACGGACGGCTGCTTGTGTTACACAGACGGCCGCAACTGTGCGGGGCACCCGCAGGGCGGCTTGGGTCGGTGGTGTTCCTGGCAAGGCGTTCACCTCTCCAAAGAGAAAAGCCTCGCGGCGCGAGGCTTCTTTCTTTGTGACTAACTCTGGGAAGATTTTCTTTTTACTCTATAAGTTCAGTATATCACATGGAGAGAATAGGACCGCCAAAACTCTTTGAGGGGATTGTGGTGGAAGTGGTGTGAAATGAGGGGGCATTACTTTGGTGAAGAGGTGCGGGGGTTGACAAAGTTTCGAGATTTCGGCCGGGAGACGGATGTGTGCGGTTTTGGAGGGGTGGCGCGCTCGCCGGCTTCGAGTTGGGCGAGCCAGCCGTCGGCTTCGACATTGGTGACGTGGAGGCCTGTGGCCTGGTAGTGGTTCCAGGCGGTTAGGGCGGCTTTGGTTCCGCCCTCACAGGTGCCTTCTTCTTTCAGGAAGTCTTCGAGGGAGGAGCCGATGTGGGGGTTCCCGGTCACTGGTCTGCCTCCTTCGGAGCTGGATTCTGTTAGCGGGTGGCGGTCATTAAGGAGACGCGGGGGACGCGGATTTCGTTTTCGCGTTTGCGGGTTTGGGCGATGTC
>JBAVUB010000557.1:0-5586 GCA_049696575.1 Acidobacteriaceae bacterium
CCAGCCCCCTCCACCACCGGCTGCACCCGCCCCAGCATCCGATCACGCAGCAGCAGCGCCCGGCTGATCCCCGTCATCGCAATCGTGAACGAGTGTCTATGCGATCGCATCCTCTACCGATGCTAATCCGTCACAGTGGTCACCGCAGAGAAGGCCACCACCGCTCATACGTCCGATTCATCGACCCAAATACATAAGGCCTCGCGCAGCGAGGCTACGGTAAAAGCCACGGCCTAAAAGTTCGGGGAACCAGGCATACGCAAAGAACGGCCTTTAGGCCCGGCGCGAAGCTCACTACTGCTCGCTGTCAATCCAGTATTCACTCCGCGCCCGAAACACCAACTCCGGCCGCCCCGTGATCTCCACATGCAGCGCGTGCAGCCCCGGCGTGACCGACGAAGGCCGAAAACTCAGCACATAATAATTCGGCACATCGTTCCCAATCCGGATCAGCCCCGCCCGCAAATCCTTCGCGTCATGGAAATGAAAAAACTCCCCGCCCGTCAGCTCCGCAATCGACGCCGTCGTGTTCTTCCTCAACCCATCGCTCGCCGCCAAAAAGGCCATCGTCGCCAGCCGCAGCGGCGGCGCCAGATCGCTGATGCAGTCCAGCACCTGCTTGCTGTAATGCCCGTCATATTCCGGATCCGCCCCGTCCCGGCTGAAGCAGCCATGCGCCGGCCCCGGCTCGTTCGGCCGATTGAACTTCGAAGCCTCATGCCCCACCGCCGTCTTCGTGCTCGAGAACCCGAACGCGTAAATCGTCGTGTTCGTGTCGCTGATCTGCCGCAGCGCCTCCGTCAGCGTCGTCTTGCTGCTCTGATCGTGCGTCTCGCTCAGCAGCAGGATCGCCCGCCGAAACCGCGGCGGCTGCGCCCGCAGCTGCTCCACCGCCATCGCCATCCCATCCAGAATCGCCGCTCCGTTATCCCCCGAATTCAGCCGCGACAGCTGCTCCGAAACATCCGCCGCATTATGCGTGAACGCCATCAACAGATGCGGCCGACTGTCGAACCCAATCAGCGCCACCCGGTGCTCCACGTTTCCAATCAGCGCGTCGAGGATCGCATCCAGTTGTTCGTAATCCACCAGGTGCCGCGCGCCCGCACCGCCCGTCTCCACCACAATCGCCAGCGCCAGTGGCTGCGCATCCGTGTCCTGCTCGATCCGGATCGCCTGCGCAACCCCATCGTCCGTCAGGCGAAAATCATCCGCCGTCAACTCGAAGACCACCTGCCCGCCCTTCGTCTTCACGAGCACCGGCACTTCCACCAGCGTGGATCGCACAATCAATGTTGTTGTATTGGCCTCACTCGACGGCGGTGACGGCGCCGCCTGCCCCGTGCCGCTCTGCGGCACACCTTGCCCGGCAGCGGTTGGCTGCGCACGCCCGCTCGCAACCGCACAACTAACCAGCACAGCGAAGGCGCAAGCACATCGCATCCCAGCGCTCATTCTAAGCTGAGTTCAAAATCGCAAGCTCCGCGCGCGCCAGGGCTTTTCTATCCGCTATCCGCTGAACGCTATCCGCTCCCGTGTCCCAGCTCCCAGCTCCCGGCTGCCTCTCACGCCTTCAAAAAATACGCATCCACCGCAACCCGCAGCGATGGACGATCGAGGATCGGCCGCCGATCCTCATACTGCGCCGCCCAGCACACCTGGTTCACCAGATCCCGCGGCTGGCACGCCCGCAATTCCTGTTGCAGGCCCCGGATCGACCCAATCAGATCGCTCAGCGCGCCTTCGTCCACCGCCAGCCCGCGCCGCGAAGCCACCCGCCGGAAAATCAGGCGGAACTGCTCGTCCGTCGCCGTGTCCACCCGAATCTTCGTCTGCATTCTGCGCAGAAAAGCTGCGTCCACCAGATCCGCCGGGTCCAGGTTCGTCGAAAATACCACCAGCATCTCAAACGGAATCTCGATCTTTCTGCCCCCCGCCATCGTCAGAAAATCGATCCCGCGATCCAGCGGCACCACCCACCGGTTCAGCAGCTCTTCCGGCCGCACCCGCTGCCGCCCAAAATCGTCCAGGATCAGCACCCCGTTGTTGGCCTTCATCTGCACCGGCCCGCTGTAAAACTTCGTCGTGCTGTTGAACTGCAGGTCCAGCATGTCGATCGTCAGCTCGCCGCCCACCAGCACTGACGGCCGCTGGCACCGCACCCACCGCTCGTCGTACGTCTCCGCCGCCCAGCCCTCCACCTGCTTGTGCACCATCGGGTCGAAGACCGCGATCATCTGCCCGTCCACTTCCACCGCAAACGGGATCCACACATCGTCCTCGGCCAGCACTCGCGACATTGTCTCCGCGATCGCCGTCTTGCCCACTCCCGCAGGCCCATGCACAAAAATCGACGCGCCCGAGTTCAGCCCCGTTCCAATCTGTCCCAGCACCCTGGCGTCGATGATCAGCTCCCCAAACGCCCGCTCCACGTCCGCCTTCCGCACCACCATGTTGCGCACGCTCTGCTTCCGCACCTGTGTCACGTAGCTTTCCAGCGAAACCGGCGCCGCGCCTGCGTACTGGCTCTGCGACAGCAGCTCCAGCGCGCGCTTTCTCCCCTGATCCGTCAGCGCCATCGTCGGCAGGTTCCCCGCCATCCCGGTCACCTGGCATTGTTGAGCGCTTCGCATCCGCCCCACTAGCTCGTCGGCGACGTTCACGCTCAGCCGCATCTGCCGCCCCAGATCCCGCGTCGACAGGGTGCCGCCCAGATACAGCGTCTTCAGGGCAAGATCCTCGACAATCGCCCGCCGCATCCCCAGCTCCGCCGTCGTCCGCGGCCGATATTCCGGCGAAAGCCTCTCCGCGCTCCCTGGCTCCTTCCCTTCCGGCGGCGCTTCCGGCCCGCGCCCCGCCTCGCCAGTTCCGTTCTGCTCCGCTGCGCGAGGCTCGAAACCTACAGACGTTCCACGCGCCGCGCTCCCCGAAACCTGACCACCATTCGCGAATACGTTCTCCGACCGAATGAACTCCAGGCGCGTTTCGATCGCGGTGTTCGTCGGTTTCACTGGATGGATCCCCTCATCTCTGTCTTCGGCGCAGATTGCACTGTCATTAGATGCGCATTTGAAATCGAACAGGATTGCTCTTTTGGGTAATTACCTCCTCGCCAGGAGGTCCCACCAATGTCACCATCGATGCACTTTTGACTCCGAACGTCGTGCTCGATTACTCCAGTGCTATCGCACCGCCAGCGTGGCGCCCACGCTCGCCTTCGCCAGGTCGTAGACCCCGTAGTCGCAGCTGAACACCGCCCACGCTTCGCTCGTATCCGCGGCATCCGTCGTCGACGTCCAGTAATACGCGTGCCCCACAAAATTCGCGAAAATCGCCGCCTGATACGGCTCCCCGCTCAGCTTCCACACGTACGCCGCGTTGAAAAAATCCGCCTCGTTGTTCTCCATCCGGTCCTCAAGACTCTCCATCTCGTTCCGGTTCGGCATCCTCCACGCCCCCGCCGCCGACCCATCCGTCAGCCCGCACTGCCCGCTCCCCAGCGACTGCACCGCCGCCACCGCCTCCGCCCAGTTTCCCCCAAGACAGTTCGCCTCCTTCAGCCACACCAAACCTGTAACCGTGTCGGTGACAGTTCCATTTCCGTTGTCCACAAAGCGCGGATACGTCAGCGGAACTCCCGCCTGCACGCTCCCATCGTCCCCCGCCACCTGAAATTGCGGTTCGTCGTAGTACCCCGTCGCCGCCAGCTTCACCAGTCCGCCGCCCGCGCCGCGCACCGCCCACACCCCATTCGTCGCGCCCGCCTTGCTGTTCAGCGTTCCGTCGTTGATGTACCTCCCATCCGCCATCCGGATCGCCCACGCCGTCGGCGACCCCAGCTCACCGCCAAAATAGCTCGTCGACGTCCAATAAATCCCCGACACATGCGCAAACGGATTCCCCGCCGTCAGCGCCGGCCCGCTCGCCGCAACATCCACCAGGCTCTCCAGCTCGTTCAGATTCGGGAGCCGCCACGCGCCCGCACTCGAATCATCCGTCAGCCCGCACGCTCCACTGGCTAGTCCGTTCGCCTCAGCGATCGCCGGCGCCCAGTTCGCCGCCGGCAAACACCCCGCATCCTTCAGCCACACCAATCCTGTAACTGTGTCGGTTACACTTCCATCCTGGTTATCGGCAAACCGGCCCGCTCCCCACGCCACTCCCTTGTGCAGAGCCCCATCGTCACCCGCCGCATAACTCGCCCGCTGCCCCGTCGCCGCCAGCGTCACCCGCGGATTGCTCCCGTCATACCCAATAAAATTCGCGCCCGTCAGCGGCGCATCCGGCAAGGAATCATAATCGATCACCGTGAAGTAAATCGCCGTGTCCGTCACGCCATTGCCCTGGAACTGCCCCGTGTAGTCCCAACGGATCACCTTTGCGCCGCTCCCCACCGCCGGATAAAAACCATACCCCGGCTTCGTCGCCCACAGCTGATACTCCTCCGCCACATCGCCCGTGGCCGACAACCCCGAAAAACTGTAGTTGCCGCTTTCATCCGTGGTCACTTCCTGCGCGATCACGTTGTTGTTCGTATCGAAAAGAATCACCGTCGCCCCGGCCAGCGCGCCGCCCTTGAACGTCACCGTCCCCGTAATGCTGTTCGCCGCAATCGCCCCGTTGTCCGTCTCCCCCGCCGCCGGATCGCTCCCCGCACTCGACCCCACCGAGCATCCACTCAGCAACGCCAACCCACCCAGCAACAAAACCGCAAAACCCCGCCGGCCCACACCACCCATCGCGCCCCTCTTTCCCGCCCAACCCCTGCGCTTCCCCGCGCCACGCGCAAAGGGAGTCCATCCCCAGGATCATCGGCGAAAAACAGTGCGTCTTGATGCGGAATCGATGAGTCTCCAACCCTCCGTTTCCGATTTAGGAAATCCCCATCAACCCCGTCCCATTTCCGAACAACCCCCGCGACTGACGATCCGCGATCCTGGGTTCTCTATCCGCTGTCCGCCTCTGTTCTCGGTGCCCGGTTCCCCGTGCCCTGTACCCTGCACCCTGTACCCTGTTGTAGAGATGGAATCCCGCCTCATCGTCGCCCTCGACTTCCCCAGCGCGCCGCCCGCTCTCGCCCTCGCCGGCCAACTCGAAGGCCTCTGCCGCCGGTTCAAAGTCGGCCTCGAGCTCTACATCGCCGAAGGCCCCTCCCTCGTCCGCGAGCTCCGCCGCCGCGACTACTCCGTCTTCCTCGATCTCAAGCTCCACGACATTCCCAACACCGTCGCGGGCGCCGTCCGCTCTGTCGCCGCCCTCGGCGCCGAATTCCTCACCGTCCACGCTGCCGGCGGTCCCGCCATGCTCGAAGCCGCTGCCGAAGCGGCTGCCTCCGTGCCCAACGCTCCTCAGCTCCTTGCTGTCACCGTGCTCACCAGCATGGATCAGCTCCAGCTCGCCGCCATCGGCATCGACCACTCCCCCGAAACTCAGGTCCTCCGCCTCGCCGAAACCGCCGCAACCTCCGGCATCAACGGATTCGTCGCCAGCGCCGAAGAGGTCTCCGCCCTGCGCCACCGCTTTCCCGCCGCGACTCTCGTCATCCCCGGCATCCGCCCCGCCGGCAGCGCCACCGCCGACCAGAAA
>JBAVUB010000558.1:0-26287 GCA_049696575.1 Acidobacteriaceae bacterium
AGGTAGCACGTAGGCGGGCCGACTCAACGCGAGTGTAAACCTGAGTGGTGGATATGGTCGCATGGCCCAGCAGTTCCTGGATCGCCCGCAGATCGGCGCCCTCCTCCAGCATGTGGGTGCCAAAGGCGTGCCGCAACGTGTGCGGATGGACATCCGCCGTCAGCCCGTGCGCCAGCGCGATGTGTTTCACAATGCGCCCGACACTGCGGGCGGTGAGCCGCCCATCGCCGCGCAGCCGCAGATTCAGCAACAGCGCTGCCGTCGACTTCCCTGCCTCAGTGAGCTTCTGCTCGCGCAGTGGCAGATAAGCCCGCAGCGCCTGCGCCGCCGCATCGCCCAGTGGAACGTACCGTTCTTTCCGTCCCTTGCCGCGCACCAGGATCGCCTCGTTCGCCCAGTGAATGTCTCCGAGGTCGATTCCCACCAGTTCCGCGTTGCGAATCCCGCAGCCGTACAGCAACTCAAAAATGACGCGATCGCGGTCTGGCCACGCGGCGGCATCGTCCGCCGCGCTCTCCACCACGCGGTTCATTTCCTCGATCGTCGGCACGCGCGGCAGATGCTTCGGCAATTTCGGAGTAGCGACCAGAGCGGCCGGACTCTGTTCCACCATCCCCTGGTGCGCCAGCCACTTGAACCACGACCGAATCGCCGCCAGCGCCCGAGCCACAGAGGCCTTCGACAAGCCCCGGCCATACAGTTCTCCGAGATAAGCACGGATGTGCAGATGCTCAATGCGGTCGACCGCAAACTTCGCACCGAGTTTCGTCACCACAAACTTCGCAAAGTCGTGCAGCTCGCGCTCATAAGCGCGGACCGTGTGCGGACTGGCCTTCCGCTCATGCGCCAGCATCGATAGAAAAGCGTCGACATGATGCTCGATCGCCGGCTTCTTCGCGTTCTGCGACCCGCTCATGGCGCCACTCGCTTCGCACGCGGATGATGCTCTCGATGCACCGCTTTGAGCCGGCCCAGCGCCAGATGCGTGTAGATCTGCGTCGTAGCGATGTCCGCGTGGCCGAGCAACGTCTGAACCGTGCGCAGATCCGCGCCCCGCTCCACCATGTGCGTAGCGCAACTATGGCGCAACATGTGCGGGCTGGCCCCACACTTGCTGTGTTTCACCAGATGCCACACCCACCCACGGCCAAGGGGCTGCCCTCGCTCAGACAGAAACAGCCGGCTCGACGGCGCCTTCTCCAGCGCGGGACGCCCCTTCTTCAAATACTCTTCAAGCGCCCGAACCGACGCCCGCCCCAGCGGAACGATCCGTTCCTTGTCTCCCTTGCCGCGCACCAGCGCGCGCCCCGCATCCAGCGAAAGATCGGCGACGTTCAACCCCGTCAGTTCGGAAACGCGCAGCCCCGCGGCATACAGCAGCTCCAGAATGGCGCGATCGCGCAGCGCGGTGGCATGCCCCTGCGGAAGCTCCGCGGCCATCGCAGCGCGATCCAGCATCGACTCGACCTCGGCAACGGCCAGCGACCTGGGCAGCACCTTCCACGTTGCCGGCGATTCGAGATTCAGCGTGGGATCGCGGTGGATCCGCTTGTCGAGCAGTAGCCAGCGATAAAACCCGCGCAGGCACGAGAGTTTGCGCGCTGCTGATCGTGACTCCACCCCATGCTTCGAAAGATGCTTCAGAAACCCCGCGACCAGCGCCTGGGTCCCATCGCGCAACGTCGTCGACTCACCCTCCAGATACTCGGCAAATTGCAGCAGATCGCGCTCGTAGGCCTCGCAGGAAAGTGGGCGCAGCCCCTTCTCGACGCGCAGGTAGACGAGATACTCCTGAATCAGTCCCGAATTGCCCAGCCCGGAGTTGTCCAGCTTAGCTTTGCGCGCGGCGGCCACGCTTTCCATTATCGAAGAGGCGCGAAGCTGCGCTCAGTACCCAACCAGGTTCACTTGCGGCCGTCCGCGCCAGCGCCCGCCGACGCATGTTCAATCGGCTTGAGCGTCGCCACCCACTTCGCCAGCTTTGGTTCCTGATCCGAGCGCAGCTCGATACACGCGTCGATAGCGTCCTTCGCGCGTTGCAGCGACCGGCTCGAGGCCGCCACAGGATGCGATGCGAAGAACTGCTCGACCTCGCCGCGCTTCTCCGCGCTGCAGAAAGAGCCGGTGCCGCCGATCAGATAGCCACCCATCGCCGTAGTGAACTCCGCCTGCACCTTGTCCCAGTTCTGACGTATGAAATCCCAGGCCTCGTCACGGGTTGCTGCGTTCCGCATCGGAATCATCAGCTGGAAGGTCGCATCCTGATTGCGCACCTTCCCGGAAACGGCAAACTCGAGCGAGCGCCGCTGCAGTTCCGGATCGTGGAACCGGGCGAGAAGTCGCAGCGCATCTTCCTGTCTCTGCGGATCGGTTGCGGTTTCATAAGTGTGTTGCAGCTCGTTGAACAAGGCCGCATCCCCATTGCTCGCGGCGATATCGGTGGCCACCAGCGCCAGGCCCGGCTCGACCGACCCCGGATTGCTGAGAGAGTGCGCAGCAAGAACCCTGGCCTCAGTGATGATGTCAGCATCGTGGCCTACAGCACCCAGCAAATCGAAAAGCGCGGCGCGCAGGCCGACCCTTTCCGGCGATTCGTCTTGCGATGAAGGGCCGAGCTTCCGATAAGCGGGTTTGAATGTGCGATCGACCCACGCGGCCAGTGCCTGGTGCTCTTCCGGCGTGTTTGCGATGTGGTCGTTGATTGTAAAAAGCGGTCCCGATATGGCGGCGATGACGTCAGGGTTCTCGTCGTCCTTCACGGCTGCGACCAGTTTGAGATAATCGCCGACCGAATCCTTATTGGCGCGCACTCCCGCCCACTCATCACCGAGAAGGCTGATGCGTTCCTCAGGAGTCAACGCAGTTTCCACGCTGGCAGCGATCTTCGCGTATACGTCGTCGGGCAGAGCGTAGCGATAGTAGCCAGCGCCACCGGCATCAGGGAAAAAGATGCCCCCTTTCGGCACGGGTAGCGACCCGCGCGCGGAATCGAGTATGGCGCATTGCTGTTGATGATTCGCTGTCGCAAAACAAACGGGAAGCGACCATGTTTGCTGACCCTGCGGCTTGACGGTCGGGTCGAGGAAGAATCGGTCCTGTCGGACCGCGACCGATCCATTCTTCGGATCGCCGAACGTCAGCAGCGGAACCCCCGGCTCCGAGACAAAACTCGAGAGTATCTTGTCCACAGGCTGGTGGCTCACCTCCGCCTGCGCGTTCCAGAAATCTTCCGCAGTGGCATTTGCAAACATGTGCGCCGCGAGGTAGTTGTGCACACCTTTGCGGAACGTCTCCGCGCCCTCGTAGTTCTCCGTCATCTGCAGCACGGCCCCCGCTTTGCCATAGCTAATGGCGTCGAACATCTGGTTGATCTCATCCGGCGTATCGGCCTTTGCGCGAATGGCCCGCGTCACGCGTTGCGCGTCGTAGTCGAGCGTGCTATTCAGGCCGGCGGCGTCATCCTGCGGAATGTACCACTCGGGGTGCCACACCGCGATCGGCTTGGTCTCCATCCAGGTCGCGAACCCTTCGTTGAGCCAGATGTTGTCCCACCACTGCATCGTCACCATATCGCCAAACCACTGATGCGCCATCTCGTGCGCCACCACCTCGCCAACTTCCTTCTTCGCGTTGATGGAAGCCGTCTTCGCGTCGATCAGCAGATCGGTCTCGCGATATGTGATCGCGCCAAAGTTCTCCATCGCCCCCGCCTCAAAGTCCGGCAGACCGATCATGTCGAGCTTGGGCATCGGATAGCGAATGCCGAAGTACGTGTCGTAGTAGTGCAGAACAAATTCCGCCGCCGAAACCGCGAAGCGCCCGTATTGAACCTTGTCCGGCGTTGCGCAGGCGCGGATCGGTACCCCGTCGCTCTTCCCCGAGACGCACTGGAAGTCGCCCACCAGAAACGCAACCAGGTACGTGGACATTTTCGGCGTCGTCGCAAAACGGATGGTGTGTACTCCCACCTCCGGGCCCGGCGTGTCCGAGATGATGTTCGTATTCGAGATCACCGTGTCGCCCGTGTCGACCACAAGAGTGATGTCGAACGTCGCTTTGAACGCCGGCTCATCGAAGCTGGGAAACGCCCGTCGCGCATCGGTGGACTCGAACTGCGTCACCGCGTAGTTGCGTTTGGCTGTCTTCGACAGATAGAACCCGCGTAGCTGGTCGTTCAGAATGCCACTGTATTCGATGCTGAGCGTGGAGCGCCCCGCGGGCAGCGATTGCCCGAAGTTGAACGTCACCTGTTCCTTCCGCGGATCTTCCGTGACGCTGGCCTTCAGCTCCTTGCCGTTGACCTCCGCGGTCACGCTCGCGAATTTGATCTCCGCGGCGTTCAGCGTAATGGAATCGGAAGGCTGCTTCAGCAACACGTCGATCTTCTCGCTGCCCGCAAAGGTGGCGTTCTTCAGATCGGGCGTCAGTGTCAGCGCATAGTGCTCCGGAATGACGGAATCGGAAAGGCGCTGGCTGTGAGCCGATGCGACGAACAGGAAGACAAGACAAACCAGAGTCGGGCGGAGTTGCGAAAAAGTCATTTGGTGCCTCGGTAAAAACTGAACTGAGCCCTTCTTACAATATCCCAGCGAACCACGGAGACCCCGGTCAGGATTCGCGGTAATTGAGTAACAGCAACCCAATCAGTACCAGGCAGGCGGGCCAGATCCACGCCGCAATGCGCCTCGGACGCGACTCTTCAACTTCGGCCGCTCGATCATCGAGCCGCAGTTCCAGCCATCGCCCCCAACCGGCTACGGCTCCCAGCAGCGCGATCGGCGTATGGCTCAATTCGGCGTAGACCTCATCGGTTCCCTCGCCCAGCGCGTGCGTGTGCGTCAGCAGCAGCGCCCCTCCCGCCGCGCACAATACGGGGAAAACAAACCGGGCGCGCGGCCAGCGTAGCTTTCCAGTTTGTACTCCCCACTCGAAAACCGAAAAGACCGCAATGAGAACTGCGTACGCGCGATGCTCCAACACGTCAGGCGCGGTAAAGCTGGCCCAGAAGGGCCGCGGTCCCAGCGGCCAGCATTCGGGATCGGCGCGCAGCAGGATAAAAATCGACAGCCCAAGGAAAAGCAGCGGCCAGTGCCGCTCCCATCTCTGGCGCGGCAAGCGCGCAATCAGAGCCAGCGCGCCCGCCGCCAAAACGATCAGCCCCGCCCAGTGATGGTTGTATTCCGACCACGCGCGATCATTGGCGTCACTCGCGCTGCCGCCCGTATAGGTGGCTTCGCGTACCGCAACGCTAAGCGGCGTTGGTGGTGCGAGTTGCGAGAACGCCGGCGTGTGGAAGCTCGGCCAGCGCCATTCCATGCGCTCGACGACCTGATGACCGGTGAGGGTATCTTGCGGCATCTCGTCGACGGAGGGCGATTGCGCGGTGAGAGAGGCGGCGGCAAGAATCACCGTGAACCCCAGCCCGATTTCGGTCTCGCCGAAACGGCGCAGGCGCAACAACAGTGGCGCTGGATCGCTGTCCACGCGGCGCAGCAGAAAGAAATTCCCTGCCCCGAGCGTCAGAATCAGCGTAGTCAGCGCAATTTTCGCCGACAGCAAGAGGCCATACGACGTTCCGTACATTCCCTGCCAGGAGCCTGCGTAGAACCAGGAGAGCCCCGCGCCGGCGAATATCAGAGTCGCCACGCTGATGACGGCCATCGAAGAGAAGCGCCGCGCCATCTGCCGCGAAATCTCTGCATCAAGGCTCAGCCGGAGCGAGATCAGCATAAACATCATCGCCCCGATCCAGGCGGCCATCCCCAAGTGGTGCGCAGCCGTCAGAACCAGGAGAAGCGGCCGATGCTCCATGCGCGATGCGGCATGGCTCAGCGAAACTGAGGCCGCAAGCGCAACTAAACCCGAAAGAGCAGCAAGCGTGAGCTTCGATGTCAGCCGGAGCAGCACCGACAATGCCAGTGACGCGGCGGTGAAAATGGTCCCGGCAACAAAGTACGAGGCGGAGACAACATCGTGCAGGCCCATGCCCGAGCTGCCCATCAGAACCGCTGACGTGGCGGCGATCAGCGCGATTTGCGTCATAGCAAGCGCCAGCGCGAACCCTGCGGCAACATGCCGCAATCGCGCCTGCGATTCCGAATCCAGATTTGCAGGGCGCGCTGCGAAGAGCAGGAAGAACACTCCTCCAAACGCCAGCGCCTCCAGTGCAAACGATAGCGCCCGCAACAGGAGCGAGAGCAGATCAAAGTCGCGAACGAACCAGATCAAGTCGGTCCTAGCGTACCGTGAACGGGATTTCGCCGCGCGTGATGTGACCGTCGGTGGAGAGCGCTTGCCAGCGCAGCGTATAACTGCCCGGCTTCAACTTAGCGTGCGCATTCAGATTGTTATCCGCCCTCTGGTTGTCGATCGTCAGCGCCACACTGCCATTGCTCGTCACCAGCGAGAGAACGGAGTGGTGCCCATCGACGCGCGAGTTGAATCGTAACTCGATAGCAACATCGGGTCCATGAACCGTCGCATTCGCCGCCGGCGTGCTGGAAAGAAGGTGAGCGTGGGCCAGCGCAATGCGCGGCACCAGCAGCGCCGACCAGACAATGAGGACTGCGACTGAGAATCGTTTCATCTGCATGGCTTGCGGAACCTCATGATCGAGAGGATCAGAATCGAGTGCGGCGACAATATTTCGACGTACTGCGAAGAGTTTTCTTCGCCCTCCAACAGAGTCTATCGCGACGCCGCCCGCACTGACTTGCCGCTGATCTCCGCCGCGCGGGCTTCCGCGTACGCCGCCGCTCCCATCAACGCAGCGCGGCTTTCCAGAATGACGTGGACGGGCGTGTGAATCAGCAATTCGCTCAATCGCCCCTTGTCGATAAAAGCCTGCATGAAACCGCCGCTTCGCATGGTTTTCAATATCTTCGGTGCGATGCCGCCCCCGATATACATCCCGCCCGTGGCCAGCACCTTCAGCACCATGTTGCCGGCTTCGGCGCCATAGGCCGCCGCGAAAACCTCCAGAGCCTTCGCACACAACTCGCTCTTTCCCTCCTCGCCCACCTCTCCGATCACGGCGTTGGGATCCTCTGCCACCATCCGCTGCCGTAACCAATCCGGCTCGTCCATATGCTTCTGATCACGCAGAAACGTGTAGATGTTCGTGAGCCCGGGTCCGGAAACCACGCGCTCGAAACTAACGCGGCCGTCGAATTTCTGCATCAGCCAGGTCAGCAGTTCGATCTCCAGCGGATTGCGCGCAGCATAATCGCAGTGCCCGCCCTCCGACGCCATGGGCACGTGCGTCTTGCCGTTCCAGACCAGAACCCCTTCGCCCAGCCCTGTGCCCGCCGATACCAGCGCGCGATTCCCTACCGTGGAAGGATCGCCCTGATTGAGCGTGAACATCTGCTCCGGAGTCAGCTCGGCGACGCCGTAACCATTCGCTTCCAGATCGTTGATCAGGAAGAGGTGCGTAATGTTGAGACCGGCGGATAGCTCCCTGGTGTCCAGCACCCATGGAAGATTGGTGAGCCGGAGGCGTCCTCCGCGCACCGGTCCTGGCACGCCGAAGCAGGCAGCCGTAATTTCGGGGTTCGAACTTTCGCTCAGAAAACGCCGAACAATTTCCTCGAGGCCGTTGAATTCGTGGGCCGGGTAGCGCTCGTCGCGAACGTGCACCAACTCCCGGTGCTCGAATGCGTACAGCGCCAGATCAACCTTGGTGCCGCCCACGTCCCCGGCGAGAATCATCTTGCAAGCTCCAGTGTCCCCGTGCCGTCAGCATTGGGCGGGGGCAGATGCGCCGCCGCAGCCGTGTCCAGCAAGAACAGCAGTCGACCGTCTTGCGGCTGGATCAGCTGCGACGGCAGCGTCTCAGGATCGTAAGGACCCTGCAGCACGCGCCCCAGCGGATCCGCTTTCGTCGCTCCATCGATCATGAAGAAAACATCGCGCGCCGCATTGATCACCGGCCACGTGAGCGTTATGCGCCAACTCTGTTTCTGCTGCGGCACGTGATTCGCGACCGCGATCCGGACCGTCTCATGCAGAGCTGTGCTATGCGGGAACAACGACGCGCAATGCCCATCGTCGCCCATGCCCAACTGCAGCACATCGAAGATGGGAACCTCGGCGCCCTCCAGACGAAAGTGCCCGCGGATCGCCGACTCGTAACGCGCAGCCGCTTCCTCGGGATCGAGCTCTCCCTCGATCCGGATCGCATGATCCGGGGCCAGCGGAACTTTGTCGAGCAACAGGTCCCGCGCCGCACCGAAGTTGCTATCCTCATGTTCCGGCGGCACGCAGCGGTCATCCACCCAGAAAATCCAGAGTCGATTCCACGGAATAGCCTCGCGGTAAGGGGCCTTCGGATCGGCAAGCAGCGCAAACACCGGCTGCGGACCGGCCCCGCCGGAAATCGCGATGCGGGCGATGCCGCGTGCCGCGACCGCCGACTGAATGCCCCGCACGAAGTGCTCGGCGGTCGCGCGCGAAAGAACGTCCAGTTCCTGAAAAACGCGATATTCAACGTGAGTTTTCTTTGTCATTCTCTGTCTCGTGAAGCAAAGCGGCAGTCTATCGCCGCGCAGGCGAATGCGAAAGCCCCGCACCGTTACGACTGCAGCGGTACCTGCACGCCCTGCCAGGTATGTCCGTCGCGCCCGATCAGTTCGTCGCCGCACTCCGGCCCCCACGTGCCCGCCGCGTAGTTCGGGAAGGTCTGCGGAAATTTCTTCGCCCAGGCATCAAGCACCGGCGTGTACAGAGCCCACGTGGTCTCCACGCCATCGCGATGCGCAAACAGCGTTGCATCCCCCAGCATCGCGTCGAGCAGCAAGCGCTCGTACCCATTCGCTGAAGAAGCACCAAAAGACTGCGCGTAGCTGAAATCCATAATGACTGGACAGACCGACATCTGCGGCCCCGGCACTTTCGCGCCGAAACGCAGCGAGATGCCTTCGTCCGGCTGGATCCGCATGGTGATGATGTTCGGTTGAATTTCGCAGCCGCCCTCCTTGTGCGAGCCAAAAAGTAACATCGGCGGTTGCTTGAACTGAATCGTGATCTCCGTAATCCGGCTCGCGAGCCGCTTGCCCGCGCGAAGGTAAAACGGAACCCCCGCCCAGCGCCAGTTATCAATTTCCAGCCGAATCGCAGCATAAGTCTCGGTTTGAGACCTGGGGTCGACGCGGTCTTCTTCGCGATAGCCATTGACCATTTGATCGTCCACAATGCCTGGGCCGTACTGGCCGCGCACGCAATCGAAAATATTGATCGGCTTGATCGAGCTCCACAGTTTAATCTTCTCGCGACGCACCGCCTCGGCCGCAAAACTGGCCGGCGGTTCCATCGTCACGAACGACAGCAGTTCCATCATGTGGTTCTGCACCACGTCCCGCAGCGCTCCGGCCTTCTCGTAAAAGGGCCCGCGCCCCTCGATGCCAATGCTTTCCGCCGCCGTAATCTGCACGTGATCGACAAAGTTGCGATTCCAGATGGGCTCAAAAATCCCGTTGGCGAAACGGAAAACCAGCACGTTCTGGACCGTCTCTTTGCCCAGATAGTGATCGATGCGGAATATCTGACTCTCGCTGAACACCGTGTCGACGTCGTCGTTCAGCTCACGAGCGCTTTCAAGATCGTGCCCGAACGGCTTCTCGATGATGACCCGCGCGGTTCCCACTTGCGGTTTCGCCATCCCGTGCGCGCCAAGGCGGTGCACGATGTCCGCGAAATAATCGGGCGCGGTCGCGAGGTAGAAAAGGCGATTCCCTCGCGTGCCATAGTCGTGGTCATACTGTTCAAGCAACGCTTTCAGCGCCGCATAACCCTGGTCGTCGTCGAAGTTCATGGCGAAATAACCGATTTTCCCGACGAACTCGTCCAGCTTGGCCGCGCCCTTCTCGACTCCCCCGAACCCAATAATGCCGTCACGCATATCGTCGGCGAATCCCTGGCCGAGTTCGCGGCGCGCCACTCCAACGATACGAAAGTGCTCAGGCAGCAGGCCCGATTGCTCCAGATGAAAAAGCGCCGGCAGCAACTTGCGCTTGGTCAGATCGCCGGACGCGCCGAAAATCACCACCACGCTGGGCCCGGGAATCCGCTCATGCACCTGGGACGCCGCCTGCTTTACGTCCTCCGGAGAAATTCTCACTTCCGTAGTCGCCATGATTCGCCTCTTTCCCGCGATGCTTCGCTACGCCAGCGTGCAAAGCCGGCCTGAACTCTACGCCGCCTCTTCCTTTTCGGTCTTCACCGCATGCCCGCCAAACTCGGCCCGCATAATCGCCAGCATGCGATCGGTAAAGTTGTATTCCTCGCGGCTTCGTATTCTGCGCAACAGCGATTCAGTGATCACCGGGGCCGCAACATTGAGGTTAATAGCCTCGAAGACCGTCCAGCGACCCTCACCCGAGTCCTCGACATACGGTTCCAGTCCTTTCAGTTCAGGATTCCGTCCCAGTGCATCGGCGGTCAGATCGAGCAGCCACGAGCGAACCACGCTGCCGTAGCGCCAGATCTGCGCCACCTGGGCTAGGTCGAGATCCATCTCCGTCTTTTTCTCCATGATCGCAAACCCCTCCGCGAACGCCTGCATCATGCCGTACTCGATCCCGTTGTGGATCATCTTCACAAAATGCCCGGAACCCGCGGGTCCTACGTGTCCCCAGCCCTTATCCTTCGCCGGAGCGAGCGTCTCAAAGATGGGATACAGCCGCTCGACGACCCCGTCCTCGCCGCCGATCATCATGCTGTAGCCCTCCTTCAATCCCCAAACGCCGCCAGACGTGCCCACATCAACGAAGTTGAATCCCTCCGGCTCCAGTTCCCGATAGCGCCGCTGGCTGTCCTGGTAATTCGAGTTGCCGCCGTCGATGAACGTATCGCCCTTCTGCATCAGCGGCTTCAGTTTCTCAATCGTCTCATCGACCGGCTTACCCTGCGGAACCATAATCCAGATGGCGCGAGGAGCGGCGAGGTTCTTCGCCAGATTCTCCAGTGTGGAGACACCCGTTGATCCCGAATCCGTCAGCCGCTTCACCGCGTCGGCGCTTGAATCGAAGCCGACCACTTTGTGCCCGCCGAGTCGCAGCCGCTCGGCCATATTACCGCCCATCCTGCCCAGTCCAATGATTCCGAGTTCCATGCTTGTTCCTCCCCGCGCCTCACTCCTGATTCCGAAACCAATCAAGCCTCTCGCACCTTCAACTCGCGAAATCGGTCCTGTGCCGGCAAAACCCCAAGCCGCACCAGTTCGCTCGCCAGCATTTCCGACCCTTCATAGCGCACGCCATGAATTCCCAACGAAGCCGCCGCCGCGACGTTCTCCGCGCGGTCATCGATAAAAACCACTCTTTCGGGATCGCGCTGCAGTACATCGAGCGCCACCTGATAAATCTTCCGATCCGGCTTGCGAAGTCCCAGGTAGCACGAGCTGAAAAACGCGTCGAACTCGTCCAGCAGATTGAACTTCGTCAGACGGTATTCGTTCATCACGCGTGACTCATTGTTCACGGTGGCCAGCACATATTCTTCCGATGCTGAAACTTCGCGAAGGATTCCCATGGCGCTGTCAGCAAGCAGCGCGGACTCTGCGCGCATCGCATCGAGAAATTGGGCCTGGGTGAAGTTGCGCGGCTCGAAAAATACCGTGTGGCGCAGATACTCGTCCGCTCCGATCTCATCCTTTTCCCACGCCTGATCCACCTCGGCATGGCGGCGCTCGAAATCGGCCTCATCCAGCCCGAACAACGTAAGCACGGCATCGCGCTGTTGGCGATCCCAGCCGTTCGTGAGCAACACTCCACCCACATCCCACAGAATGGTGCTGATGCCGTCCATGGCATCTCCTGGCATGATCTGGTCTTGCGAAAAGAGTCCGCGGTCCCGGCTGATTCTACGGTTTGTTTGTGTTCGGCATGTTACGAGCTTCAATGGCCATCACTTTGTTGAGCCTGCGCACGTAGCGCTCCACCTGCGACTGGAAGCGGGCTTCAAGAAATGCGGCCACCAGATCGTAGGCCAGTTCTTCGCCGATGATGCGCGCACCCAGCACCAGCACGTTCATATTGTCGTGTTCAACACCCTGATGCGCGGAATAGTGGTCGTGGCACATACAGGCGCGAATCCCCGGCATCTTGTTGGCCGCCACGCATACGCCCACTCCGCTGCCGCAAATCAGAATGCCGCGTTCGGCGCGGCCCGCCTGCAGCGCTCGGCCCACCGCTTCGGCAAAATCCGGATAGTCCGAAGGCTCCGCGTTAAATGCGCCCAGGTCGATCACCTCGTGCCCAAGCTGCTCCAGATAACCCCGCACCTTCCCTTTGAGAAGGTACCCTGCGTGATCCGCCGCAATCGCCAGCTTCATCGCTATTTCCCCGCCAGCGCCGGCTCGGTCTTCCGCGCGCGTTCCACCAGTGCCTTCGCGCGGGCAACGACATTGTCCGTCCCAAATCCCAGCTTCTCCAGAGCAATCGCTCCCGGAGCTGAGGCCCCAAAACGGTCCAGCCCGATCACGTCACCATCGCGGCCCACATACTTCCACCATCCCAGCGTCGCACCCGCCTCGATCGCCAGCTTGGGCAGGTGATCGGGGAAGATCGAAGCCCTATAGCTCTCCGGCTGCTCGTCGAAGATATGAGTGCTCGGCATGGAAACCACCCGCGCCACGATGCCGTCCTTCTTCAGCAGCTCAGCGGCCTGCACCGCGGGCCACAATTCGGCCCCCGTGCCGACGATCAACAGATCAGGCGAATCGCCTCCCTGCTCCACAATGTAAGCCCCGCGGCGTACGCCTTCGAAGACGCGCTGTTGAACCGGATCGAGCAGCGGCAGATCCTGGCGTGATAGCGCCATGAACGACGCCCCCTTGCGCTCCAGCGCCAATCCCCACGCGGCTGACGTTTCATTCGCGTCTGCCGGGCGAAAGTCCGTCAGATGCGGTACCGCGCGCAGCATCGTCAGTTGTTCCACCGGCTGATGCGTGGGACCGTCCTCGCCCAGCCCAATCGAATCGTGAGTGAAAACGAAAATCGAATGAATCTGCATCAGCGCCGCCAGGCGCAGCGCCGGTTTGGCATAATCCGAAAAACAAAAAAAAGTCGACCCATAAGGAATAATGCCGCCGTGTGCGGCCATGCCGTTCACCGCTGCGCACATTCCGAATTCGCGAACCCCGAAATAGATGTTGTCCCCTTTGGGATCGATGTGGAAATTCCCGCTGTCCTTGATCACTGTCTTCGTCGACGTCGAAAGATCCGCCGCGCCGCCCAGCAGTTCCGGCACATATTTCACCAGAGCATTCATGACCGTATTGCCGGCGTTCCGCGTCGCCACCGGCTTTCCGTCCGCCGGGAAGCGCGGCAGACTCTGCTCCCACCCATCTTTCAGGCGGCGCTCCTGCACGCGTTCATATTCAGCCGCTTCCGCAGGAAAGGCCTTCTTATAACTCGCGAACAGCGTGTTCCAGTCCGACTCCTCCTTCGCGCCCTTCTCCACCGCCTGCAACCAGTTCGTCGCCGCGTCGTCCGGAACATAAAAAGTCTTGTCTTCCGGCCACCCTAGGTTCTTCTTCGTCTGTTTCACCGCTTCCGCGCCCAGTGCCTCGCCATGCGCCTTGCTCGTCCCAGCCTTCGGGCTGCCATAGCCAATCACCGTCCGCACCGCGATCAGCGAAGGCTTGTCTTTCACTCCTTGCGCCGCTTCAATCGCCTTCGAAATCTCCTGCAGATCGTTGCCGTCTTCCACAATCTGCACGTGCCAGTGATACGCCTCGAAGCGTTTCAGCACATCCTCCGTAAATGAAAGCTCCGTCGGCCCATCCAGCGAAATCAGGTTGTCGTCGTACAGAAAAATCAGCTTGCCGAGCCCCAGCGTGCCCGCCAGCGAAGCCGCCTCATGCGAGACGCCTTCCATCAGGTCGCCGTCCCCGCAAAGTCCGTACGTGTAGTGATCCACAATGTCGAAGCCCGGCCGGTTGTAGACCGCCGCCAGATGTTTCTCCGCCATCGCCATCCCCACGGCCATCGCGAAACCCTGACCGAGCGGCCCTGTCGTGACCTCCACTCCGTCGGTGTCGCCATATTCCGGATGTCCCGGCGTCCTCGATCCCCATTGCCGGAATTGCTTCAAGTCGTCAATCGACAGGTCGTATCCAGTCAGGTGCAGCACACCGTAGAGCATTGCCGAAGCATGTCCGTTCGAGAGCACGAAGCGGTCGCGATTCGTCCACTTCGAGTGCTTCGGATTGTGCCGCATGTATTTGTGAAACAGAAGATACGCAATCGGCGCATCGCCCAGCGGCGCTCCCGGATGGCCGCTGTTGGCCTTTTCCACTGCATCGACGGCAAGAAACCGCAGGGCATTGATCGACAACTGGTCGAGCTCGTTCATAATTCTGACCTTTCCTCCTGGGTTGGTTGCCTTGGGGGCGTTGCGGACTACTGGACAGTCAATTCTGATTCTCGCTCCGTTGATTGGATGACGCAAACAAGCGAGCCGTCTCAGGAAGGTGGTTCGAGGGCGACTTCGAAATTCCGGCCCTCCCACCTGTTTTCGTCCGGCCAGAACAGAGTAAAGGAAAGCGACCCGGTTTGCTCCGGCGTGGTCGGCAAATCGGCGAAGGAACCGGCGTAGCCCAGCTGCGTGCTGTCGACCACTTTCGCGGTTTGCCAGTTGTCCGGCGTCCAGGTCACCCGGAAGCGCGCCGCCGAAGTGATGCGCAGCGATTTCCCCGCCGTCATCTGCCGTATCTGCCGGCGCAGCACTTTGAACACCTCGATGTGACTGGGTGGATGGTTGCCCCGCACGTAGCGGTCCTCCACGATGGGGATGCAATCGAAAACCCGCCCGTCATCCGCGGATCGCAACAGCTTCAGATACTCCGAGTGCGCCCACACCAGCGGCATCGCCGAGCCTGCAGGTCCACCGAGAACCAACCCATCCAGGTCCGGCGCGTCCCAAATCTGCTCCGGCAGCATGCCCCCGCTCGACGCGAACTTCTCGATGGTTTCAATCAGCCCGCCAACCTCGCCCCCAGCGGCCAGCTCGTAGTGTGCACGCTCTCCCACCAGCAGCGGCCACGCGCGGCCCTGTCCCCAGCCAATAAACGGCCCACCGTCGGCGCGCTGACCGTACCCATCGTGGTTGTAGCGCAACCAGCACGGCCCCCTGGGCGTGTCGACTTTCAGCACACGATCGACCACTTTCAGCGAATCGATGATCAGAGGATCGCTCGGAGCCCGCACTCCGTACCGCACCAATTCCAGAAACCCCGCGTCGATGATCTCCCGCGCCTCGAAATCCGACTTCTCGCCCGGTGCGAGGTTATTGATGTGGACGATCTCTTTCCCGCACTCCTCGTGCGCATAAGGATCTCCGCACTCCGGCGGACGAATACGCATGAAATGCCGCTTTACCTCCGGATCCAGCACGCCGTTGTTCGTCACCGTCCAGTCTTCCAGGTGGCATTCGATCCAGTCAGCATGTTCTTCGAGAAAATGCGCCAGTTCCGGCGAGTCGTGCGCCCTCGCCAGTTCGGCCGCGCAGATCAACCCGGCAATCACCGCGGCCAGCGTCGATGGCGAATATCCCGCCGCCTCCTCCCACCGCTCCTGCTGGGTCACAGGAGCGTAGCGCACCAGGAATCCTGCGGCCCGCTCCACAAAAGGAAAAACAGGGAAATTCCCAAGCGCATCCTGCTTCCACAGGCGCCACGCCAGAATGATCGGGAAGGCAACTTCGTCGAGCTGAATCCCCGTCCAGTACGGGTCGCCGTTGACCCAGAAATTCTGTGAGAAGCCCCCATCCGGCTTTTGCGTGCACGCCAGATACACCAGCGCCCGCAACGCCGTCTCCGTCCGGCCGCAGACCATCAACGCCGTCGCCGTCTGCACCATGTCGCGCGTCCACACCAGGTGGTATCCGCCCAGATCGTCGTCACCCTTGGCGTAGCCCCACGGAATCGAAGCCGAAGCGATAAACGCTCCCCCGAAGGTTTTGTCTTCATGCGCCAGCACCACGTTGTGGCTGATCTGCAGCAGCCGTCCGTCGTCGCCCGAATGTCGCGCCAGATTCCGCGGCGTGGCGGCGCGATGCCATTGCTCGATGAAGCGCGTGAGGTGCCCCTCGAACGGCACCGCCAGCGATCCCGCCATGGACGCCAGCGCCGCGTGATGTCCTTCCCCGAACCCGATGCCCAGCGTGAACTCACGCGTGTGCTCCATGGGAATCTCCCCCATGATCGCGATATTGCCGTCGAGCGCTGAGCCGAATTCCCAGTCCATTTTGAAGTTCTGTTTCAGGTCCTGCCAGCCATCGCTGGCCCCCACGTACCCGCAGCTGGCGCGCGACAATCCACAGTCCGCCGACATCGTCAGCGATATCGCGTCTCTCCACGCAATCACCACCCGTTTCCCCGCCACATCCGCCACCCGCGCTGAGTTGCCCATCCCCCCGCCCTCCAGATGCGGCGACAACAGCGCATAAACATGCAGCCGCGAGAGCAACTCCTCATCGCCCTCCAGCCGCACATGCACCAGCACCACCGGGTAGTGCGGATCGCTGATCATCTCCTTCACCAGCGTGTAACGCCCGTCGCGGTCCCGATTGTGGACGCAGATCGCCAGCGCGTCTGAATCCAGGTAATGGAAATCGTGGAGCAAATCGCGCCGCTCTTCATGGAAAAACGTCTCCCCATCCGTGATCAGAAACTGCATGTCGCGTATCTGCGGCCGATCGATGGTGGGGTAATAGATTTCGTTGAAGATTCCGTGCGACACCGTGAACCAGATCCTGCTCGAGGCCGCGTAGGCGGTGCCGACAGTGTCTTTCGCGCTGGAGGTCCAGCGCGGTTCGAGGCCAGGCGCGCCAAAAGCCAGCCCCTGGCCGTCCAGCCATCTGTAGCGCGAAGACGAATCAGTCATTCGTCTGCCATTCTCTCTGAATTTCCAGGTTTATGCGTTAGCGGAAAGTGAATGCGCCGGAAACCGAACCCTCGGACTCAGCTGGGGATCAGTTTCCCGGTCACATCATCTGCGACATCGCGTCCGGGTCCGGATGGAACTGCACTTCACTCATCGCGTGGCCGATCTCACGGTTCTTCATGAATTGCTCCCACACGAATCCCGTGCGCAGATTCTCTGCCATCAGCATCGTAATTCCCTGGTCGATGCCGAGAATGTCCGGCGCGAACCAGTTGGCCTTCGGCTGGAACGCATCGACGAATCCATATCGCGTATACACCCTGTCGTTGAACTGCTCCTTCATGCTCTGCAGCACGTGCGAGCACTCCGCAGGCAGGAAAATCAGCGATCCCCCCGTTGCGCAGGGAACCAGAGTCCCGTCCAGCGGCCCCATCGCCGGCGGTCCTCCCCACACCCGGTAGCCCTCGCGCGAGTCCGACGCAGTAATCCCCCACAGGTTCTGATCGAACCACGGGAATCTCCGGCTCTCCGTCAGGCACCAAAGCTGGTGCGCCCGCGTGGCCGCCTCGGAATTCGTGAAGTAGTTGGCATGCAGGTCGGACACGTTGCGAAAATCGCACCACGCATGCGCGTACTGGTGAATGAAGAGCGGAGCCACTCCGCTGATGTAGTCAAGTCCCCCGAACTGCACCACCGGCCTTTGCAGATCGTTCCAGTTGGCGGCCGTGATCGAATGCGTCGGCGAGCCGATCGCCAGCAGATACATGGTCAGCAGCTCGGAATAAATATCCCAGCGGTGCTTCAGAAACCCCTGGTCCGGCAGCCAGCCCATCGCAAGTGTCTGTCCGCCGTTCAGCATCCAGTCCCAGTCCACGCGCCGATAAAAGGTCGTCGCCAGGCCCTCGATCCGCGGATTGCCCGCGAAATACTGCCGGCAGGTGAGCACGCCGCACAGCAGTAGAGCTGTGTCGATCGACGACAGCTCGCTGCCGAACATCCGCTGCCCGCTCTCCATGTCGACGAAATGGTAGAGAAAACCGTGCTCGTGCGGGCAGTCTTCCAGCAGAAACGCCAGCGTCTTTTCTACCCGCTGCTCGCAGTCGTAGGCGCGCAGGTAATTGCGCTTGTGCGCGATGCACAACGCCGTTAGCCCAAACCCCGTGGCGGCAATACTCGAAACCCGGCTCACCGAAAGTCCCGCCACCGGTGCCCGGTCGCGCACCATGCCCGTCCGCGGGCTGGCCTCGTTATAAAAGAAATCGCTGGCCCGCCCTTCCAGATCGTCCAGCAGCGTTTCCGCCGCCGTGGTGATCTGCGTGAGCGGACGATTGATGAAAACGCCCGGCGGGTGCGCATATTGCTGTGCCGCCTGCGATTCCGGCGTCGGCTCCTGCCCCGGTTTTACCTTGGGCGCCTGCGTCTGATTCTGCGCAAGCACCGAGGACCCCAGCGCCAGCACGCCCGTGGCTCCGGCTCGCTTCAACAGCTCTCTTCGGGTTATCGCGATTGGAGCCAACGTCAGGTCGGTTCTTCTTTTCTGGATTCTTCAGCAGAATAGAGGCACGCCAGAAGGTTGACGCAGCGGCCCCCTTCTGAAGATGCCATCGGATCCGGCGACGATCCTTCTCCCAATGTAACGGACGAACACCGGGAAAAAGCAATCCCACTGCCGGGCAGGAGCCGGCTCCCAACCGAATTGATCAACCCGGCTTGCACCCTGACCCCGTTCTCGCGCATCCAGTATGATCGAAGGCGCAAACGGCACGAGCCCTTCCCTTTCGGACGACCGGCCCGCGCCACCCCTCGGAATTTCCATCACTCACAGTCCGCAAGGAGGAATGCTTTGGCATACGAAGTTCCACCTCTTCCCTATGATTACTCCGCTCTGGAGCCGTACATCGACGCCGAGACCATGCACCTGCACCACGACAAGCACCATCAGACCTACGTCACCAATCTGAACGGCGCCATCGAAAAACACCCTGAGCTTGGCAAGCATTCGGCTGAAGATCTGCTCCGCAATCTCAACAGCGTGCCGGAAGACGTGCGCACCGTGGTCCGTAACAACGGCGGCGGCCACGTCAACCATTCCATGTTCTGGACCATCATGCAGCCCAAAGGCGGCGGCGACCCCACCGGCGCCATCGGCGAGCAGATCAAAAAAGACTTCGCCAGCTTCGACGACTTCAAAAAGCAGTTCAACGACGCCGCCACGAAGCAGTTCGGCTCCGGCTGGGGCTGGCTCATCTGGGACAGCAAGCTGAAAATCGTCACAACCCCCAACCAGGACAGCCCGCTCTCCCAGGGCCACTACCCCATCCTCGGCAACGATGTCTGGGAACACGCTTACTATCTCAAGTACCAGAACCGTCGCCCCGAATACCTCGCCGCCTGGTGGAACACCGTCAACTGGGCCGAGATCAACAAGCGTTTCGAGCACGCAATGAAATAGAGCATCCGTCTGCCCCTCCTGTCCTCGCGCGTCGTACGCGAGGACAGGAGCGCAGCCTATTTTTCCTGCCTCCCGCCCTGCCGAGTCCTTTACCAGAAAACCGTGTCTAATGGACCAGGAAGGTTTCTTGAACCATGCGTTTGTCGCTGCTCTCTGCCCTGGCTCCTGTCGTTCTTGCGGGAGCCGTTTTCGCGCAGGCGCCCCCCGTTCCCGCGGGCCAGTCCCACTTCACCATCGTGCAGGCCAACGATGGCAAGACCGTCGGCTCGGCCGATTGCTCCGTCGCGACCGCGCCCGGCGGCTATCAGATCACCTCCCACGGCGATCTGAAGATGCCAAAGTTCACCTACACCTTCACCAACGAGAACCGCCTCGACAGCCAGCTCAATATCGTGCACGACCAGTTGAGCGGCACGGTCAACGGCGCTCAGGTCACCTTCCACCTCAGCTCTGATCCCGCGGGCCGCCAGTTCCAGGTCAGCGTCGACGCCAGCGGTAAAACCACTACCAACATTTTCGACCGCCACCAAAACACCACGCTCCTGCCCGACCTCGACTCGGCCGCCTACACCGAAATGGTCCACTTCGCGCTCGCGCGTCCGCAGACCACCTGGATCGTCATCCCCAAGCAGAATGGCCTGCTCGTGCCTGCGCAATACACTCCGCAGCCCGACCTGCATGCCACGTTTCATGGCCAGCCCGTCGACGTACACCACACCAGCGTCATTGTCAGCGAGCAAAACGGAATCTCAGTGGAGCTGTACTACACCAGTGAAGGAGCGCTGCTCGAAGCCGATATTCCTGAGCAGAACTTCTACGTCATCCGCGACGACTTCAAGCTCCAGAGCCGCCCGCATTACACGCCGCCGCGTGGCACCGCTCCTCCGGCCAACCCGGAGGGCCAGCCGAACCCGCAGCAGCAGCCCGGGCAGATTCAGCCCCAGGGCCTGCTCCCGTCAAAATAAAGAGCGCGCCGGGTCCAGCCGAGCCAGCGTTACTCCATCCGGATTATGCTTTTGCGGAATACGCCGTGACCAGGTTGGTCACCAGCCGCAACGCGCGCGGAACCGCCTGCCGCAGCGGCCCGGAGATTTCCTCTCCATAGCCGAAGCAACCCGCGCCAATGGTCAGCGCAAACGCCCGCGCAGGCGCGTGCCCACACAACGACTGTGCCATCGCCAACAGCGCCGCCGGTTCCAGCCGGTGCGTGTCGGGTGATTCCTTACGCGCCGCCACCGGAATTACCCGGATCGCTCCCGGCTCATCCGCCGCGGAGGCATCGACAAAAATCACCAGTTCTGTCGTCGCCAGTTCCGCGGCCATCTCCGGTGTGAATTGCTGGGCGGCCACAATCCGCAAACGTGAGGCGGGGAAGAGTTGTTCGGCCGCCTCAGCGATCCGCAGACCAACCCCGTCGTCCTGCCGAAGAGAATTCCCGCACGCCAGCAGCAGCGCCGGGCGGTGCTGAACCGACTCCATTCGTCCCGGCGACTTTTTTGCTCGACTGGCCTGCATCGTTCAGTCCCTGCGCACTTCCCTGATCAGCGCACCATCCGGCCCCCGCAGCTCCACCGCCAGCGGCATCCGCCCCATCGCATGCGTGGAACAGCTCAGGCACGGATCGAACGTCCGCACCACCGCTTCCACCCGGTTCAGCATGCCCTCCGCGACATGCTCACCCTGCACGTAGTGCCGCGCCGTCTGCAGAATCCCCCGATTCATCGCAGCGTTATTATGCCCCGTCGCGATCACCAGATTCGCCCACGTGATCAGCCCGTTCTCGTCCACTTTGTAGTGGTGGATCAGCGTCCCCCGCGGCGCCTCCGCCACTCCCACTCCTTCCAGGTTGTTTACAGAGGCTGTGGCCCTCACGTGCTTGTCCAGAATCGCCTTGTCTGCCAGCAGCCTCTCAATCGTCTCCGTCGCATGCAGCATCTCGATTAGCCGCGCGTAGTGGTAATGGAACGAGCTCAGCACCGGCTTCGGCGACATCGCCCGAAACTCCCGCCATTCCACATCCGCCAGCGGCGTATTGCAGCGATCCGCCAGGTTCAGCCGCGCCAGCGGCCCCACCCGATACGTCCCGCCCGGATACCCCAGCGGCTTGTAGTACGGAAACTTCATGTACGTGTACGGCTCAACCGCTTCGCCGATATATTCCGCGTAGTGCGCCGGATTCAGCTCGCCGGCGATCACGTTTCCTTCCGAGTCGATAATCCGCAACGATCCGTCGTAGTATTCCGCCAGCCCGTGCTCGTCGACCAACCCCATGAACAGCGTGGGGAAATTCGCAAACACTTCGATCTCCGCCGAGAACTTCTCGATCGCGCCCTTGAACCACCCCAGCGTCCTCTGGATCGCCGCCCTGGCCGCCGGAATCATGCCCAGAATCTGCTCGCGCTTCTCCGCGCTCAGCGGCTCGTTCACGCCCCCCGGCACCGTCCACCCCGGATGAATCCGCCGCCCTGCCAGCAACTCGATAATCCGCTGCCCAAACTGCCGCAGCGCCACCCCATCCGCCCCAATCGACGGATGCGTATGCGCCACGTGCAGGATGTTGCGCTCTTCCGCCGGCGCATCCATCCCCAGCAGCAGATCGGGCGACGACAAATAGAAGAAGCTCAGCGCGTGCGACTGGATCAGCTGCGCCAGATTCATGATCTGCCGCAGATGTGCCGCCACCGGCGGAATCTTCACCGCCAGAATCGCGTCGCACGCCTTCGATGACGCAACCAAATGGCTGATTGGGCAGATCCCGCAGATGCGCGCCGTGATGTTCGGCATCTCGTAAAACGGCCGCCCCTCGCAGAACTTTTCAAACCCTCGCAGCTGCGTCACGTGGAACGTCGCATCCTGCACGACGCCCGCCTCGTCCAGTTGCAGCGTGATTTTGCCGTGCCCTTCCAGCCGCGTGACGGGGTCGATAACGATGGTCCGAGGCATATCTCCTGCCTTCCTGTTCTTCTAGCCGAAATGGGCGACGCCGCCCAGTGAAGGGACGCGGCCCGCCAGCAGTTCCGACAGCACCTGATAGATCGTGTCCGCCGACGGAGGGCATCCCGGAACAAATACGTCGACCGGTACCACTTCATGTACCGGACAAACGCGATTCAGCAGCGCCGGCACGCCCACCGTCGGGATTTGTTTCTGCAGAACATTCTGCTCGTACACCCGCAGCAGGACCGGCTCCACCCCGCACGTGTTGCGCATCGCCGATACGTTGCCCGTCAGTGCGCAGTCCCCCAGCGAAACCAGCACGCGCGTGTGCTCGCGGATCTTGCGGATCTTCTTCAGATCGTCAACACTGGCCACCGCCCCTTCCACCAGCGTCACGTCCACGCGATCCGGAAACGTCTTGCGGTCCACCAGCGGCGAGTAAACCAGCTGGAACTGGCTGCTCAGCTCGATCAGCCGCTCATCCATATCCAGCAGCGACATGTGGCAGCCCGAACATCCGTCCAGCCAGACCGTGGCCAGTGTCTTCACGTCGCTCATGCCTGATCCTCCTCGCGCATGATCCGCAAATACGGCAGGAACTCCGGATGCTTGCGCACTTTCGTGCCGACACTGCCTTTCTCGAACAACGCCCCCGTCGGGCACACCTGCACGCATTTGCCGCAGCTGGTGCAGGTTTCCGAATCACCCCATGGCTCCTTCAGATCCGTAATCACCAGCGACTGCGCCCCCCGTCCCATCACTCCCCAGGTGTTCGCGCCTTCAATCTCCGAACACACGCGCACGCACCTCGTACACAGCACACAGCGGTTGTGGTCCACCGTGAATCGCGGATGCGATGCGTCCACCGGCAGCTGCGGATACTGGTAAGGAATCTCCACGTGCGTCATGCCCAGCGTCAGCGCCAGGCTCTGCAGCTCGCAATTCCCGTTGGCCACGCAGATCGAGCAGATGTGGTTCCGTTCCGCGAAGAACATCTCGAGGATCATCGTCCGGTAGCGGTCGATCTTCGGAGAGTGGGTCGTCACTTCCATCCCCTCCTCCACCCGCGTCACGCACGCCGGCAGCAGCCGCCGCGCCCCCTTCACCTCCACCAGACACACCCGGCACGCGCCGACTTCCGACAGCCCTTCCAGATGGCACAGCGTCGGAATCCCCACGTTGTGCTCGCGCGCCGCTTCGAGGATGGTCTGATCCGCCCGGGCGCTGATCTCCTCCCCGTCGACCGTCAGTGTGCGAACATTCGCTTCTGCGCTCATGCGTGCACCTCCCCGCGGCGACTATCCGCGGCCGTCGCGCTGAACTCGCACACCCCCGCCGGACATCGCTTTTCCTCGATGTGCGCCAGGTATTCGTGCTTGAAATAACGCAGCGTGCTCAGCACTGGATTCGGCGCCGTCTGCCCCAGCCCGCACAGGCTCGTCGCCCCCACCACTTCGCACAACTCGGTCAGGCGATCCAGATCGCGGTGCGTCGCTTCGCCTTTCGTGATCTTCGTCAGCAGCTCGAACATCTGCACCGTCCCCGCGCGGCACGGAACGCACTTGCCACACGACTCCGTCATGCAGAACTCCATAAAGAACCGGGCGACAGAAACCATGCAGGACGTATCGTCCATCACGATCATGCCGCCCGAACCCATCATGGAACCGGCGCTGATCAGAGCGTCGTAGCTGATGGACAAATCAAGATGCTCCTCCGGCATACAGCCTCCGGAGGGTCCGCCAGTTTGAACTGCCTTGAATTTCCTGCCATCGGCGACCCCGCCGCCGATGCCGAAGATGATCTGCCGCAGCGTCATCCCCATCGGTATTTCCACCAGGCCCGTGCGCTGGATCTTCCCCGTCAGCGCGAAGACTTTCGTCCCCTTGCTGCGCGCCGTCCCCATCGACGCGAACCACTCGCCCCCATGGCGGATGATCGGCGCCACATTGGCGAACGTTTCCACGTTGTTGATCAGCGTCGGATCGCCCCACAGCCCCGATACCGCCGGATACGGCGGCCGCGGCCGCGGCATCCCCCGCTTGCCTTCGATCGATGCGATCAGCGCCGTCTCCTCGCCGCAGACGAACGCCCCCGCTCCCAGACGAATGTCGATGTCGAAGGTGAACGTCGTTTCGCAGATCGCATTGCCCAGGAAGCCCCGCCGCCGCGCCTCCCGCAGCGCCACCGTCAGCCGCTGTACCGCCAGCGGATACTCCGCCCTCACGTAGATGTAGCCCTTGCTTGCGCCAATCGCGTACGCCGCGATCGCCATCCCCTCAATCACCCGCTGCGGATCGCTTTCCAGCACGCTGCGATCCATAAAGGCTCCAGGATCGCCCTCATCCCCGTTGCAGATCACGTATTTCTGCGCGCCCTTTACCTTGGCGACCGTGTCCCACTTCAGCCCCGTCGGATATCCGCCGCCTCCGCGCCCGCGCAACCCGCTCTTCGAAATTTGCTCAATCACCGAGGCCGGCGACATCTCCGTCAGCGCCTTCAGCAGCGCCTCGTACCCTCCGCGCGCAATGTATTCGTCGATCTTCTCCGGATCGATGTGCCCGACGTTTTCCAGAACCACAAAATTCTGTCCGTCGAAGTAGCTGCCCAGTTGCGGATCGAGGCGCGCCACCGGCTCCCCTCCCAGCGCAGCGACGATATCCTCCGCGTCTTCCTCGCGCACGTGACCGTAGCGCGTCTCCGCTGGTTCGATCATCACCATCGGCCCCGCCGCGCACGGACCCATGCATCCCGTGCGCCGCACATGGCAACGTTTCCCGCACCCCTCCGCTTCCTTCGCAATCGCGTCCCGGATTCGGTCGCTATGCTGCGACAAACAGCTGGTCCCCATGCACACGTTCACTTCGTAGTCGAACTTCTCCCGTTCGTCCTGGGCGCTGCCGGCAATCTGCTGGAGTTCCTCCACATTCATTGCGTCGTCCACCTTTCCAGTTGCGCCGCCAGCTGGGGCCCTTTCATCTGCGCCGACAACTCGCCGTCGAACAACACCACCGGCGCCCGCCCGCAGTCGCCCACGCAGCGAACTGTGCCCAGTGACACGCCTCCGTCCGGCGTCGTTTCTCCTGCCCGCACATGCAGCAGCTTCTCCGCTTCCGCCACCAGCTTTTCCGATCCCCTGATGTAGCACGCCGTGCCCGTGCAGATCGTGCAGGTGTGTCGTCCCGGCGGCTTCAGGCTGAAGAAGTGGTAGAACGTCACCACCCCATAGGCCTGGCTCAACGGCACCCGCAGCGACTGCGCCACGAACCGGATCGACGGCTCATCCAGAAATCCAAACGACGACTGCACCGTGTGCAGCGTCTCGATCAGCGCGTTGCGCGAGTAGCCATGCTTGCGCATCGTGCCGTTAACGATTCTCCAGCGCTTGTCTTCGGAAGGCAGAGGCGGGCGTTCTGCATAGAGCGGCATGTCGTTCTCCCCGATTGCCCAGGGCAATCGCGGCTCGGGTTCCCGATTCCGCCCGCAGCGTGCAGACGATTCCACAGCCAGTGCGGGCGGCGACAATTCCTTCACGCGCCAGCCGCCGGCGAATCTCCCTGTACGTAACAACCGGCAACCAACACGTGCGTCAGGTCCAGATTGCAACCCGATACGCACGATTGTCGGTGACACTCATCACTGCAGGCAAGTTAAATGCTCTGTTACTCGTCGATGCCCGCAATCGATCGTAATGTCGACGAAGTCCCCCCGCCCGCGATTCGCAGCACTCACTCGCTCAGCACCGCCACCTCCAGGGCCCGCAACCGCTCCGGATCGCCAATCACTTCCATCTTCGCGATCCTGTCCCCCGCCATGGTGAAACGCAGCACCCGGAACAACCGTCCCTTGGGCGCCACCACCACGCCCACTTCGCCCTCGACCAGCGCCACAGCCGCAAACTTCGCGCCCCGCCCCGCCTGCATCGCATACTTCGCCAGTTTCTCCGCCCCGCGAATCTCCCCGGCCATCCCCGGCGCCGCTGTCTCATCCGCCCGCACCGTCACTTCAGGAT
>JBAVUB010000559.1:0-2805 GCA_049696575.1 Acidobacteriaceae bacterium
GTCGTGGGCTCAACCACCGGCGTCGCTGCCGCCACCGGCTCCTCCCACAGCGCGATCCCATGCTCCGCAAGCGTCTGCTCCAGCCGCCACACTCGCGCGCGCAGCGCGGCCATCTGCGCTTCTGAACTGTTCGGATCCATTGCCGCCCACTTTACACCGCTGGCTCCGGCGATACCACCAACACTTGTGTCTCATCTGCGCACACTGCCGCTCTCCCAAAAATCACGCGCAAACAAAAAGGAGCCGCACACGGCGGCCCCCACGGAGAACTAGCTGGCAGTCAGTAGAGAATCTTCAACCCGAACTGCAGAATCCTCGGCTCGAACGTGCTCGAAACCTGCCCGCCGCTGCTCGGCACGCCGCCGCTGATCGCCGACAGCCCGGGCGTGGATCCAACGCCCAGTGTCGACGACGTGGTCCCCTGCGTCCCGCTGATCGAATTCGGCAGATACAGGTTCGTATGGTTGAACACGTTGTACGCCTCGGCCCGGAACTCGATCTTCAGCGACTCGATCGGCGTGTTGAACCGCTTGTTGATATCGAGGTCCGTCTCGTAGAACGCAGGCGTCCGCCCCGGATTCCGCGAGGCGCTTCCGAAGGGGCTCAGCGCATTGCCCGCCGCGTCCTTCACCGGCGGCAGCACAAACGCCGCGTAGTTGATGTAGTTCACATACCCGGTATTCGCCGCGCGCGAGCTTCGTCCCTGCGTCACCTTCTGACCGGGCACTACGTCCGGCCGATATTCATTGGCTCCGCGGTACGTCGCCGAAATCTGCTGCGACACCTGCTGCGCGCTGTTCGGCGTGTAGGTCAGGTTGAACGGCGTGCCGCCCTGCGCGGTGTTGATGGCGCTCACCTGCCATCCGCCCAGCAGCGCGTCTTCCGCTCCGTTGATCCCCGCCAGGTACTGCCGGCTGCGCCCAAATGGCATGTCGTACACCAGGGTGGTCACGTTTTCCAGCGGCAGGTTGTAGTCCGACTGCGCGTAATCCCCTCGCAGGTTGTAGGCATTTTGGGGCGACGGCGTATTCGCCTCGAGCGACGCCGACGAATTATCCAGGGCGTGCTCCCACGTGAACGAATTCAGCAGCGTCAGCCCCGCCACTGCGCGCTGCTCGTACCGCACTTCCAGCGCGTTGTAATTCGAGAAGAATTCGTTGTAGGCCTCGGTAATGTCGCTCGGCCAGGCGCCGAAGGGCCGCGCGAATCCGTTGGCCGGATTCTTCTGGTTCCCGTTCATGAATCCCTGCAGATGCAGCCCGTGATTGCCGACGTACGCGATATCCAGCAGCGAATTTTTCGCCAGCTGCTCCTGCACGCTCAGGAAGTAGTTCTCCACATAGCTGTCCGGCGTGTCTTTCGGCACCCACGTAATGTTGTCCGTCGCCGGGTTGAACGCCGTTACCAGTCCCGAAGGAAATCCCTGGCTGGCCGTCGCATAGCAGCTGGGCGTCGTGGTCCCCGTCGCAATAATCTGCGATGGCAGCGGCGTGCTGCACTGGTTCGTCGTCGTCGGCTTAATCTGCGTCACCACAGCGAATTGCGCCTGGGGCGCGTTGATGGCCAGGATATCGCCGGATCCAGCCCGCGTGTAATGCACGTATCCGGTCCCAAACCCCGCGCGGAGCGCTGTCTTCGTCCACGGCGCATACGCGAACCCGATGCGCGGCATGAAGTCCGTCAGGTCAGGATTCATCAGCGTCTTCCCGTACACGCCGCCCGCGGTCACCGGCGTGATGCCGTTGCCCGCTACAGCGCCCGGCGTGATGGTGTCCACCGTCTGCGACGCAGGATCCCAGTTCGAAATGTAGTTTTTCCATTCCGAATACGGCGATCCGTACTCCCAGCGCAGCCCCAGGTTCATCGTCAGCTTCGGCGACACCTTCCAGTCGTCCTGCGCGTAGGCGCTGTCCAGCGTCTGCCGCAGATGCACCACAAAGTAGTTGGCCAGCTGATAGCTGCTGGTCGCCCCGAAGAGAAAATCCGCCCAGTACGTGTCGGAAACCGGCGCCGTTGGCGCCGCCGCTCCGCTCGCCGTCGTTGCGCAATTCGCTGAGATGGCCGCGTCGCAAAGGCTGTAGCCGCCGCCGTACGTCCACGATCCGTACAGTGGGTTGTTATCGTTCACCGCCATCCAGATGTGCTCGTACTCATACCCGAACTTCAGCGAGTGCGCGCCCTTCACCCAGGTGAAGTTCACTTTGGGATCGAGCAGCGCGGGGTTCTGCCATTGCGGGTTCGTGCTCTGGCGCCCAAATCCCGTGAACCCGGTAATCCCCTCGGAAGGCAATCCGCCCGCGACGACCGGGTTCGACGGCAACCCAGGAATTGAAAACGCATCGTCGCCGATGGACAGGTTGTACTTGCCCGCCTTGGTCCGCGAAATGCCCAGCCGCGCATCCAGAATCTTGTTGGGCCCGAAAAGATACGTGTTTCCCAGCGCCGCCTGCTGATCCAGAATCCGAATCGTGCCGTTCGTCTGCCCGTCCAGCGGCAGAGGAATCGTCACATGGTTCACGCCCGTCTCCTTGCGGTCGCTGATGCGCAGGAACCACGAGCTGCTGGCGTTCTGCTGATAATCCAGCCGCAAATCGCCCTTGTCGGAGTTATCCGTGAACGGCGCTTCCACCGAGTAGTCGTTCGAGTTCAGCCCGGTCGTCGCCAGCCCCGAGGTCGGCAGCGGAATCTTTTTGAAGTAGCCCACCACCGCGGCATTCAGCGGGTCGAATGCAGTCGACGGAATCGCCGTGCCCGCCGCGTACGTGGTCCCCGTCACCGGATTCCGTACCGGAACCACCAGCACCC
>JBAVUB010000560.1:0-10067 GCA_049696575.1 Acidobacteriaceae bacterium
TGCTGCCGATGTATCAGGCGCCGGCGCGGCCGGAGTCGGCGAGCCCGGTGGGCAACTACGCGATCAGCTTCAAGTGGAATGACGGGCACGGGAGCGGGATCTATTCCTGGGATTATTTGAGACGGCACTGCGTGTGCGAGGAATGCAGGAAGGGCAGCCTGTAGCCGGTAGCTTGTAGCGGGTGGCCGGAATTGGTGCGGATTCCCTGAGCCATGGCGAACGATGAAGAACTCTACAACGAGCTGGCGTATTACACGCTGGCGCATCCCGATCCGGCGTTTATCCATCAGCTGCTGGTCGATGCGTACACGGCGCAGCACGCCGGTGCGAACACGAAGCCGATCGCGATTACGTTCGCTCTGGTCGGGCTCTATCTGGTGGTTGAGAAAAACTTCACCGGCAAGCAGGTACAACGGGTCCACATGCAGCTGGCTGGGTCGCGGAAGGTGTGGCCGTCGTTCAGCGTGCCCAACGACCGCGCAACGATGACCGTTGCCGATGTCGCCTCTGTGCCGCCAGGCGCGGAGAGGGATGCGGCAATCCACCAGTGGTGCGCGGCGGTTTGGGAGACGTGGCGAGGGAGCCGGGAGCCGATTGCGGAGTTGTTGCGGAGGGAGCTGGATATTCGGTAGGCGCATTCGCCGGAATCCGGATTAGTGGATCAGGAGCGCTGTTCCCTGCCCTGGCGCGCTTCGAGGGCGGCGGAGACCTTCGCGTAGAAGGCGGCGAGGTCTTCTGACGGCCCGATGGTGAGGCGGCGGAAGATTTTCAGCAGCGGGTAGACGTGAGAGCCGGCAGCGTCGAGGGCGGGCATGGCCACATCGGCACCGGCGTCGGCTCGGCCGGCGTATTGGGGAGTGGGATAGACGGCCATGATCCACTCGGCGGGAAAGCGGCGGCGGAAGATTTCACCGTAGTACGCGCCCCAAAGGCGGGTGGCTTCCTCTTGTTCGGAATCAGGGACAGGGGTGCGGGCGGCGAGGACGGTTTCGAGGCGGGGGATTGATTCGGGGGTGTAGTCGAGGGTCATGCCGTGGACCATACCGTGGTCCTGGGCGGCGATGCGGACGGCTTCGGCGGCATACGCTCGCATCATGGCGTCGAGGGAGTCAAATTCTTTGCCGGAGAGAGAGCTGGCGGTGCTCATGTTTCCTCAGAGTACAGGAGTGGTCGGTTAGGAAAAACGAAACACCGGGTGCCATTCGATTCGTCCGCTACGCTGACTCGCTCAGGCCAGGCTCTTCGCTGCGCTCAGGATGACATCGTCTCTTTGTGAGGTCCTTCGCTGCGCTCAGGATGACAGCGTCTTTTTCCTCTGATCGAGGAGGGGCAGACATCACTGGTTGTGGGACAGAATGCGGGTCGGGCATGTATCTTTGAAGTTTGCGACACAAGATGCAGAGTTTGCACGGATTTGCCGGAGGAATTGTTTGTTGAAGAGGATGTGGGTGGTTCGCGTGGGAGTGGCGGCGTTGGCCGCCGCGATGTGTCTGATGGGAACGGCGGCTGAGGGACAGGTGGTGAGCCCGCCGCCGAATCCGCAGCTGCCGGCTCCGGCGCCGCTGGCGGGGGTTCGATACGACTATCCGTGGGAGATTTACGGCGGGTTCGCGTATTCGCACTTCGATGCGGGACCGGAGACGTTCCAGGGGGCGAACCTGGGCGGGTTTGACGCGCGGGCGATTCGGGAGCTGGGCCGACGGTGGGGCGTGGGCGTGAATGTGCGTGGCTACTACGGCACAAGCGGGACAGGCGCCCCGAACTGCGGGAGCTGCACGGGGACGGGGCCGAATGCGGGGCCAATTGAAGGGCCGTTTGTCAGCGAGCATATGTTTATGGCTGGGCCGGAGTACCGGCTGGCATCCAATGAGCACGCGGCTATGATGCTCCACGCCTTTGCGGGGACGGCGTACGGAGACTTCACCGCCGGCCTGAACGGGGTGGCACCGCAGACGGTTGGATTCTTCTCGAACCAGTGGGCGTTTGGGGGCGCGTTCGGCGGGTCGATCGATCTGAACCGTTCGCCGCGGCTGGTGTTCCGGATCGCACCGGACGCGACGCTGGTGAATTTTGGCAGCTCGGGATTTCGTGAGCAGTTCGCGATCTCAGTGGGCGTGGTGTACCGGATGGGACACCCGTTCAGGAAGCGATGACAGGGAGTAGGGAATAGGGAGTAGGAGAGCGGTGCGGGAGAAGAAATCTTCTCTCGCATTTTTGTTTGGGGTTATTTTGCAATTGGGGCGTCGAGGACGGAGTGGTCGAGGCCCTGCAGCGTTCGGCCCTGCTCGCCGTTGAGGTCGAAGAGGACCACTTCGTTGCGGCCAGCTTTGAGGAAAGGCGCGGGCAGATAGAGCGCTTTTTGCGGACCGACATTCCAGAAGCGCCCGAGCGGGCGGCCGTTGATCCAGACCATTCCTTTGCCGAGCTGGCTGGTGTCGAGGAAGGTGTCGCCAGGGTGGTCGAGGGTGATGGTGGCGTGATAGAAGCAGGGACCCTGGCAGGGCGGACGCCATTTGAGGGTTCCCGACGAGAGCATGGGCAGCGAGTAGTTGTCCCAGCCGGTGAGCGGATGGCCGGCGAGGGTGACGCCGTTGAGGAGGCCGACACGCTCGCCGGGAAGCGCGGAGCCGAAATTCACGCGGCCAGTGTTTTCGAGGAGGATGTCGAGGCGGGCGTGGGGACGATCGGTGCGCACGGGGAGCGAGGTTTGGTCGAGGCGGCGATCGATGGCGCCCTGGAGCTTGCCGTCGATGTAGACCTGGGCGTAGTCATGGACGGCACCGATGGTGAGGTCGCCGCTGACGGGGCCGTCGATCTGCGTGCGGTAGAGAACGTAGCCGTAGGACTGATCCATCGCTTCCATGGTGAGAGGCTGATCGGAATGGGCAGGCGGAGGCAGGTTGTCCCAGAGCGATGCGACGCGATCCATGGTGAACGCGGGGATGGCGACGGCGGCGGCCGCGGATGGAACGGGAGGCGGCGTAACGCCGGTATCGCGCGCGATGACGTCGCGGAAGAGGAAGTATTTGGGCGTGGGGTGACCGGCTTCGTCGAGGGCGGCGTCGTAGTCGTAACTGGTGACGTCGGGCTCATAGTTTTTGCCGTTGGAGTTAGCGCCGTTCATCCAGCCAAAGCTGGTGCCTCCGTGGAACATGTAAATGCTGATGGAGTAGCCCTGGCGGAGGATCCAGTCGAGGTCGCTGGCTTGTTGCTGGGCGTTGGTGTGGGCGTGGGGCGCGCCCCAGTGATCGAACCAGCCGTCCCAGTATTCGCCGTTCATGAAGGGGCCAGTGGGGCGGAGCTTCTTTAGTGTGGCGAAGGAACGCTGCGCTTCGCCGGGACCGAAGTTGATGACGGCGGGGAGTTCGGGGAGGCTGCCACGCGGGAGTTCTTCTGCGCCGTCGGCGGTGTAGAGCTGGGACTGGGTGAAGCCGGCGTCGGTGAGCATGCGGTGGATGTCTTCCATGTACTCATGGTCGTCGCCGTAGCTGCCGTATTCGTTTTCGACCTGGACGGCGAGGATCGGTCCGCCGTTGCCGATCTGGAGGGGCGCGACTTCCCTGCCGAGACGCAGGAGCCAGGCGCGCGCGGCGGCAAGGAACTGCGGATTGCGCGAGCGCACGACCATGGTGGAATCTTTGAGGAGCCATGCGGGAAAGCCGCCGAATTCCCATTCGGCGCAGGAGTAAGGGCCGGGACGAAGAATGACGTAGAGGCCTTCCTGCTGGGCTTCGCGGACGAACTCGGCGACGTCGAGGTTGCCGGAGAAGTCGTAGACACCAGGGCGCGGCTCGTGGGCGTTCCAGAAGACGTAAGTAGTGACGGTGTTCAGGCCCATGGCTTTCGCCATGCGCAGGCGGTCGCGCCAGTATTCGCGCGGGATGCGGGCGTAGTGCATTTCTCCGGAGACGATGCGGAAGGGTTTGCCGTCGAGGAGGAACTGGCCATCGGCGGCGCGAAAGGAGTGCTGCTCGGTGCCTGCTGGACGGATGGCGAGAACGGCGAAAAGCGCGATGGCCGCGGTGGCAACGGAGAGGCGATACGAAGGCAGTGGACTGAGCTTCATGGTGCGCGAGGTCACGGATCAGAATGCGGGCTAAAAGGCGAGCAGGATTCCACGAAGGAAGTCGAAGGCAGGGGCGACGATGAAGCCGACGACGCGGCCGCCGAGGACGAAAATGAGCAGGAGGCTGATCAGCCCCATCGAGTCATAGAAGCGCAGAGCCTTGTAGGGGAGCATGTGGCGGAAGACGTGCGAGCCATCGAGAGGAGGCAGAGGGAGCAGGTTGAAGGCGGCAAGGATGAGGTTGAGGAACATCGCGAGATAAAACATGAAGACAAGCGGGTAGAGCACGGGGCTGGAGGCCATGAGGGTTGGGTCGAGGCCGCCGGTGCCGGCAATCTGATGCACGATGTTGGCGCCGCTGGCGCTGGTGCGGGAGAGGAGGAGCATGAGCAACGTCGCGCCGATGGCGGCGATGAGGTTGCTGCCGGGACCGGCAACGGTGGTGAGGATGTCGTCGCGGGTGATGTTTTTGAAGTTGCCGGGCGTGACGGGGGTGGGCTTGGCCCATCCGAAGAGGAAGCCGGTGTTGACGATGAGCATGATGATGGGGAGGATGACGGTGCCGAGCAGATCGATGTGTTTGATGGGGTTAAGGGTGACGCGGCCCAGCATGCGGGCGGTAGGATCGCCGAGGCGGTTGGCCATCCAGGCGTGCGCGGCCTCGTGGAGGCTGAGCGAAAAAAGGAGCACAGCAAACTCGAAGATGGCAATGATGATGTGAGTTTGATCCATCGGAAAGCCGATTCGATGGTATCAGGGATACAGCCGGTAGCCTGTAGCCGGTAGCGAGAGCGGCTTAGTCGTTGGGGGGGAGCTCGGCGCAGGGACCGGGGCCGTCTTTTTCGCCGAGGCGGTGGGCGTCTTTCTTGCTCATGATTTTGCGGCCGGGAATGCCGCCGACGATGGAGTGGGGATCGAGGTTGTGGGTGGCGACGGCCTGGGCGCCGAGCATGGAGTCCTCGCCAACGAGGACGCCGGGCATGACGAGGGAGCGATACGTGACGCGGGCGTTGGGTCCGACTTCGGTGCGGCGATGCTCGATGATGCAGGCCTCGACGGGATCGTGGGCGTGGGAGAAGACGGCCGCATATTCGGAGATGGAAGCGCCTTTGCGGATGACCAGCTCGCCGCGATCGTCGAGGAGGACATGGTTGTGGATGATGACGTCGTCTTCGAGGGTGAGGTTATAGCCGAAGGTGAACTCGACGCCGTGGTAGATCTTCACGTTGTCGCCGATGCTTTTGAAGATGTGTTTGCCAAGCATGGCGCGGAGGCGAAAGCCGAGCCAATGATTGAGCGCGACGGGAGAGCGATCGAACATGCGCCAGAACCAGATGAGGGGCTTGATGAGGGCGTAGCGTTCGGCGTCGATGTCGCCGTAGTATTCGGGCTCGAGGGTGACGTTGGCGGGGTCGAGCGAAAGCTGGAGGACGTTGAACGGCAGCTCGGTGGCGAGGGTGAAGTTGAGGCGGCCGCCATGGGGGCGTCCGAGCAGAAGCTGATGGAGATTGTCGCGGACGATTTCGCCGCGGAGGGCGACGTTGGAATGGCGGGAAAACTCGTCGTCGAGGTAGTCGACCCAGCGGTTGAAGACTTCTTTGGCTTCGCGGGTCGGCTCAATCTCGCGGTACTGATAGCGGGGCATATGTCATAGATTATCCGCCGCCGCGGAGGGTTGCAGAAGAAGGCGGAGGCGGAAGTGGAGATTGCAGGGGCAGGCGATCGTGGGATACATTGCGCAACAGTGGTACCCGGAAAGGGGCGAAGAGTGGAAATGGACGAAACAGCGGAAGTGCCGGAACAGAGGAGCTATTCGGGATTATTTATCGGCGTGCTGGCGGTGGCGGTGTTGTGCGCGATTGCGGGGCTGATCTGGAGCTACACGCTGGCCGGGCGGCTGACGCATGCGGAGGCGCAGCTGGCGACGGCGCAACAGCAGAATCAGAAGCTGGCCGGAGCTCTGGACCAAACGAATGCGCGGCTGAAGGTGACCACCGAGACGCTGGGGCAGTCATTGGGCATGACGCAGAAGCAGCTGGAGGAGAAGGCGCAGGATCTGCTGAAGCGGCAGCAGGCGGATGCGCAGCGGCTGGCACAGGCGCAAAGCCAGATCGCCTCGGTAACCAACGATGTTTCCGGCGTGAAGACAGACGTGGGCGGGGTGAAGACGGACCTGACTGCGACGAAATCGCAACTGCAGACCGACGAAGCGTCAATGCAGGCGATGAAGGGCGATCTGGGCCTGCAGAGCGGGCTGATTGCGACGAATGGGAAAGAGCTGGACATTCTGAAACACATGGGCGACCGCAACTATTACGAGTTCACGCTGGACAAGAATCAGAAGAAGGCGGTGGCGACGGTCGCGCTGGAGCTAAAGAAGACCGATCCGAAGCACAGCAAGTTCACGCTGGTGGTTTATTCGGACGACAAGGAGATCCAGAAGAAGGATCGCAACCTGGACGAGCCGATCCAGTTCTACACGGGGAAGGACCATCTGCTGTATGAGCTGGTGGTGAACAATATCGACCGGAACCGGATCAAGGGATACATTTCAACGCCGAAGAATGCACCGGTGCCGGTGACGACGTCGGGGGATTGAGGGCCGGCGGTCTGAAGTGGGATTAGGACGCCGGGAGGACGGTCACGGTGATCCAGGTGTCCTGGGCGGTGGTCTGATTGTTGGCTGAGACCGAGGTGATGACCTCGAAGGCCTGGGTGCCCGGCGGGGTGGTGGCGGAGGAGGGCGGCGCGGTCTTCGCGCTGCTGCAGCCGGTGAGGGCGATGGGGCCGGCGAGGAGCAGGGCCAGCATCGGCGCCGCAATGAGCACACTGCTGTGACGGCGGCGCAGGCGCAATCCCAGAGGAAAACACAGGAAGAGAAACGACGCGAGGGCGGGGCCTTTGCTGGCTAGACGGCGGAAGAAGTAGCCGCGGGTGGAGGCTGTCGTTGTGCCGGTCGTGGCAATGGTGAGGATGGCCTGGCCGTTGCCGGTGACGGACGCGGGACTGAAGGAGCAGGTGGTGTAGGTCGAGGGCGGAGGGACGCAGCCAAAGTCGACTGCGGTGCTGACTCCAGTGCCGTCGGCAACGGTGTAGGTGAGATTGCCGGATTGTCCCTGGGTGAGGGTGAGTGTGGTGGCGCTGGGGGTTATCGACCAGGCCTCGATGGCGATGGTGGTGGCGGCCGAGGCCGCGGCTTTGAAGTTGGCGTCGCCGGAGTAGAGCGCGATGATCGGATGCGAACCGGCGGCGAGGCTCGCAGTAAAGAATGTGCCGGTGGCGAGGCCGAGATTGGTATGGAGCGTGGCATCGCCGATGGGGGTGGTTCCATCCTCAAAGGTGACTGTGCCGGTGGGGATGATGGAGGTGGGCATGGTGCTCGAGGGCGTGCCCGAGACCGTTGCGGTAAAGCTGACAAGGGCGCCGGCGAGAGCCACGGGACTGGAGGCGGTGAGCGTGACCTGGGTCTGGGCGACGGCGCAGAGTGCGCACGCAAGCAGCAACAGGAAGATCACGAGGCGTTTCATAGTGCCCAGCCTGACGTGGAAATCCAGGGACAAGACTATCTTCGCCGATGAAGCTGCCAACGCTGTAGCACGATTGGGGGAGCGCCGGTGACGATGGTGCGCGTTGGTTGTGACCGTCGTGGGAGGGGGCTGAGGTTAGCGAGGATCCGAGCCCGGCCATGCGCGGTGGCTACAATCGGTAACGTGAGTGAGAGCGAGAACGGGCGCTTTACTTTTGGGGAGCGCGTGGCGCTCTGGGTTGTTCCGAAGCTGACGGCGTTGCTGCTGGTGGTGATTGGCGCGACGCTGCGGTTCGAGGTGATCGCCGAGGACGGCGCTGAGCCGGCGACGCTTCCCGCGCGCGGGATTTTTTGTTTCTGGCATCGCTGCACGCTGCCGGCGGGGTGGTACTTCAGGAAATTTCGGTGCTCGATTCTGATCAGCCAGAGCTTCGATGGGGAGCTGATTGCGCGGACGCTGGGGTTGCTGGGGTACGGGAGCGTGCGCGGGTCGAGTTCACGGGGCGGCGCAGCGGGGCTGATGGGGCTGCGCGACGTGCTCGCGGCGGGGGAGCCGGTTGTGTTCACGGCGGATGGGCCGCGGGGACCGATTTACGAGACGAAGATTGGGCCGGTGAAGCTGGCGGCGATGACGGGCGAGAGGATTGGGAGCTTTTATCTGCTGCCGGAGCGCGCGTGGGCGATGCGGTCGTGGGATCGATTCCTCGTACCCATGCCGTTTTCGCGGGTGGTGGTGAGCTGGGCTCGGGCGGTTTCCGCACCAGAGCCGGATGCTGATGGAGAAGCGCTGGAGTCCAAGCGCGTCGAGCTGAACGAGGCGCTGGAGCGGGCGCGGTTGCGGGCTGAGGAGCAGATCGCGACGAGACGGCGGAAGTAGAATCGGCAGGAATGCTGGTTTCGGATTTCGATTTTGATCTTCCCGAAGAGCTGATTGCGCAGGAGCCGCTCGCGGATCGCGCAGGTGCGCGGATGCTGGCGCTCAGCCGGGCAACAGGGGCGTGGGCGGATCGGCAGTTTCGCGATTTGCCGGGGATGCTGCGGCCGGGGGATTTGCTGGTGCTGAATGACAGCCGCGTGATTCCGGCGCGGCTGTTTGCGCATCGGGCGGGGTTGCACACGCAGGCGAATCATGCAGTGACGGGGCGGGTGCAGGTGTTGCTGGCGGAACAGCTGTCAGAGTGGGAGTGGAAGGCGCTGGTGCGGCCGGGGCGCAAGGTGCTGACGGGCGAGGCGCTGGAATTTCCACCCCAGCACGCCAACACCGGGCGTGCCGGGGACCCCGGTACATCCGAGGCCGGTGAAACGCTGCGGGCTGAGGTTGTCGCGCACGGGGAGTTTGGAGAGCGGACGCTGCGGTTCTCGCCGGTTGAGGATTTTTTTGGCGTAGTGGAGCGGCTGGGGCATATGCCGCTGCCGCCGTACATCCACCGTGAGGATCGAGCGGGCGATCGGGAGCGGTATCAGACGGTGTATGCGCGGGAGCGGGGGTCGGTGGCCGCGCCGACGGCGGGGCTGCACTTTACGCCGGAGGTTCTGGGCGAACTTCGGGCGCGGGGCGTGGAGATTGCTTCTGTGACTCTGCATGTCGGGCTGGGGACGTTTCAGCCGGTGCGGGTGGAACGGGTGGAAGATGTGCGGCTGCATGCGGAGCGGTACTCGATTTCTGAGGGGACGGCATCGGCGCTGAACGCGGCACGGCGCGAGGGGCGGCGGATTGTAGCGGCGGGGACGACGGCGGTGCGGACTTTAGAGCATTGCTCTCGCAGCGGCGGGGAGTTTGTGGCTCATTCCGGGTCGACGAGCATTTTTATTGCGCCGGGATTTGATTTTCGCGTGGTGGGCGCGCTGCTGACGAATTTTCATTTGCCACAGTCGTCGTTACTGATGCTGGTGAGCGCTTTTGCGGGGCGGGAGCAGGTGCTGGCTGCTTATCGACATGCTGTGGAGGCAAGGTATCGGTTTTTTTCCTATGGGGATTGCATGTTCGTGGAGTGAGGAAGGCCCGGGGCTAAAGCCCCTTAGACCCCAAACGCCATTCCCCGGCCTGAAGGCCGGGGCTTTTACCGTCGTGCTGCTGGCGCAGCACATGAAGCACGTTCGGTTAGAGATGCACCGGTTCGGATAGAACCGTTGTTGGAGAACGCCCAGGTCACCAGACCTTGCAGGCCTTCGCGTAGACCATGGGCTGGCCGGCCTTGCAGCCGAAGGCGTTTGCGAACTGCGGCAGGTCGGAGACGATGCCGTTGACACGGTACTTGCCGGGGGAATGCGGGTCGGTAACAGCATTCACGCGGAGATTCTCCGGGCGCTCGTTCTCGCAGGCCCACTGCGCGTAGCCGATGAAGAAGCGTTGATCGGGCGTGAAGCCGTCTTTCGGTTGGAGGTTCATTGCCGCGGTTTGCTTCTTCCAGGCGAGATACGCGAGGAGTGTGCCGCCGAGGTCGGCGACGTCTTCGCCGCTGGTGAGCTTGGAGT
>JBAVUB010000561.1:0-23312 GCA_049696575.1 Acidobacteriaceae bacterium
TTAGCTTCTCCAGCAAAACCTGCGACTTGTACAGCAGGCCCTTCTTCTCGTATTTCGAGAGGTAGAGCTCGGGATTGGCGTCGTGGTGGTCGAAGATGTACTTCACGCCGAAGATCTTGAAGGGCAGAGCGACGAGGAAAATGTCGTCCGGCGGGTTGCACCCCTGGATGACGTGAAAGCCTCGGCGCAGAAAAATCCACGTTGTATAGAAGAACTCGAAGAGCAGCGCGCAGAAGAACTCGATGAGGTAGCCGGGAATGCTGTTCCCTTCCCCAAACATGGGGTGACGGTAGACGTGAATGCCGTCGAGGAACTCGTAGCCTTTTTTGCATCTCTTGTCCTTTGGACACAGGACGGTAACGTCGTATCCGTGGGCGCGCAGCGACAGGGCTTCGCCCCATACGCGAGCATCAAAGGGAACCGGAAGGTTTTCGACGATGATGAGGACTTTTCTCTTCATGCGGAGGGTTCTTTCGCCTGGAGTTGCAAAACCAGCCCGCCCAGCGCGCACATCATCGTTGCCTGCCCCCAGTGGAGGGTCGGGGTCTTGTTGATGACGCCGCGCGCATAGCGGCGATAGTAGAAGTAGCCGGTGCGGTCCTGCATGTTCGCGATGGTCCAGCGGGCAACTTTGAGCGCCAGAGCGGATGCTTCCGGATCGCGGTCGGAGAAGAAGACGAGTGTATCGATGGCCTGGGAGCTGCACTGGATGTCGATCGGCAGCGTCTTGTGGTCGTAGTAGCGGGGGGTGCCGTCTTCGAGGAAAAAGGTTTTCTTCCAGAAGTCGTAGCCGGTGGAGAGATTGCGGTCAAACTGATGGTCGCCCGTGCTGTTGAGGTAGTAACGGAAGCAGTCGAGAACGTAGGCGGTGTGGAAATTGTCGACCCAGTGCATGTTGGGCGGTTCCCCATAGTACCAGGAGCCATCGGGACGCTGGTATTGCGCTGTGTAGCGCATCGACTGCTCCGCGAGCACGCGCCAGGATTCTTTGCCGGTGTAGGTCCAGGTGCGCGCCAGCAGACTTCCGCCCAAAGTGTTGGCGTTATGAACGCGCGTGTCCTGGATGGGAATGTAGCTGATGCAGGTGCCCGCGCCGTCGGGCGACGCCTGCAGATCGCGCAGGATGTGCTCGCACGCGCTGACGGCGATGTCGAGATATTGCTGTTTGTGGAAGTGATCGTAGCCGTCCAGGAAGGCGTGCCCGATGAGCGAGGTCCAGACGACGGTTGGCGTTCCTTTGGGGAGGTAGAAGCCCCTCGAGATGTAGTCGAAGTGATTGCCCCACGCAGCTCCGGAATAGCCGGGAGACTGGTGGTCGATGAGCCACTGCAGACAGAATTCGGCTTTGTTCGCCCACACCGGATCGCCAGTGGCCTGATGCAGGCGCATGAAGCCGCGCGCCAGAAAAGCCATTCCTTTGGTGGACTGTGCGCGGGGAATGCCGAGGACGGGGCGCAGGTTGAGAGGAATTCTCCGCACGCCTTGCTGGAGAACGGTCTGGAGAAACTTTGTCTTAAAGGTTAGCGGGCGCACCCATGCGCTGAGACCATCGAACGTGTCGTAGCCGCGGTAGTCGTGGGCCTCGAGCCAGGAAAAGAGATGCTGGATCGACTCGAGGATCTCCGCCTGCGCGGCTTTGTTTTGGTCCCGGGTTGCCAACGGGCTACCAACAGATGCCGCTATAGTTGCCATTCCCGCTCCTTTGATCACTGATGCGGACCAGATCGACCAGGCGCTGGTCATCGCGCAGCCGCTTCGGCACATCTTTGAAGTCGGGGTCCTTGTTGCCGATGACGACGGTTTCGGCGTGCTGCAGAACGGAATCCATGTCCTGCATCATGAGCCGGGAGATGTGCGGAATCCGATTGAGGATAAAGTCGCGATTCGCGCCGACCAGACTGGCAAGGTTGACGTTCTTGTCGTAGATGCGCAGGTCGAATCCCTTGCCCAGAAGACGCTCGATGAGCTCAATGACGGGGCTTTCGCGGAGGTCGTCGGTGCCGGCCTTGAAGCTGAACCCGAGAATGCCGACGCGCTTATGACCGCCTTCGAGCACCAGCTGCAGGCCGTGCCTGACCTGGATTTCGTTGCTGGGAAGAATCGAGGAGAGAATCGGCAGCTCGAGGTCGTGCGATTTTGCCTGATAGGTCAGAGCGCGCAGGTCCTTGGGCAGACATGAGCCTCCAAAGGCGAACCCGGGCATGAGATAAGTGGGCGAGATGTTGAGCTTCGTATCCTGGATGAAGATCTTCATCACCTCGTGCGAATCCACACCCATCGCCTTGGCCAGGTTGCCGATTTCGTTGGCGAACCCGACCTTGAGGGCATGCCAGCAGTTGTCGACGTACTTGACCATCTCTGCGGTTTCGAGGGTGGTCCGGATCAGCGGAGCGTCGAGTTTGGCGTAGAGACCCGCAAGAATCTCACCACTGCAGCGGTTTACCTCACCGATGACGGTCTTGGGCGGCCCATAGAAATCCCGGACTGCGGAGCCTTCGCGCAGAAATTCCGGATTATTGCACATGCCAAAGTCGTCGCCTGCCTTCTTCCCGGAGAACTCTTCAAGGATTGGGATGACGACGTTGCGCATGGTTCCAGGCAGGATGGTGCTGCGGATGACGACGGTATGGTGGTTTTTTTTGGCCTTCAGCGCGGAGCCGAGCTGCTCGCAGGTGCGGCGCATATGCGAGAGATCGAGGTTGCCGTTCAGCTGGCTGGGAGTGCCGACGCAGACGAACGACAGTTCGGTATCGCGGACTGCGGAAACGGGATCGGTGGTAGCGCGCAGGCGTCCCGACTTCGCGTTTTCGGAGATGAGTTCCCCGATCTGCGGTTCGATGATGGGCGTATGACCCTGGTTGATGAAGTCGACTTTGAGCTGAACCGGGTCGACACCAACGACCTCGTGGCCGTCGTGTGCGAGACAACCGGCCGAGACAGCGCCGACATATCCCAGTCCGAAAACACTGATCTTCAAGATGCTCTCCTTCCCAGCGGAGGGAATGCTGCACACTCAGAGGGTTAGCAACCGGATTGACTGCAAACAACGAGCAAGTTGCAGAACTGCGCGGAATCAGCGGTCCAACGCTGCTTCAGAACCCTGCCTTGTAGGTTGCGGCCAGAGACGGGTACGGTTCCGGTTCCAGGCTGGCAACCGTGGAGGGAACTGCCGCCCGCTTCCTCTTCAGACGACGGGGGGGAATGGTGGTGGTGGCAAGCAGAAAGCCAAGCCACACGGGCGACATCATGCGAAATCCTGCTTCAGTCAGACTGTAAATCAGGGCGGTTACAAAGAAACCAATTTTGACGGTGCCGATGGTGACATTGCGGCGCCACGCATCCATCACATTGCGGTACCCGACGACAATCAGGGCGCCGAGCAGAGCAATACCGACATATCCGAGGTTTGCATAGACCTCAAGATAGCCGTCGTGAGCCTCCTGAATGCCCTTGACGACTCTCCACATGGTGAGGAGGCGATCACCCATCCAGAAGCTCTCAAATCCCGCACCGAACCAGGGAAACTGCCGGCTGAGGACGATGACCTCCGACCAGATCGCGGTACGACCGGTCAAGGTAGAGTTCCTGCCAAGCTCCTTGACCATGCCGCCGGAATTGTCAAAGAACAGCGCCACAATGGCGACGCTGATCGCACCGGCAACGGCCAGGTGCAGGATCCAGGGCCGCTCCATCACGAAGGACCGGCTGGCCACGATCATGACCGTTCCCGCGAGTATCAGGCAGGAAAACGATGTCATCGAATCGGCGGTCAGCAACAAATACACCGACATGGCAAGAATGACGGCTTCGGCCCCCAGATGCTGCCAGCGCCGTATTCCCTGTAACTCATACCAGCTGCGAATCGCGCACCACAGAGTGGCCAGCGCGCCGACCAGCACGGTCATGCCCAGCAGATTTTTGAAGGTGGTGACCCCGGTATACATCGGCTCCCAGGTCCATGGATTGTAGGCACGCCCCCATTGCGGGTAGTACTTAATGCACAGGATGGAAGCCGGAATAAGAACATATCCGGCGCGACACAAAAAGCGCTTGATCGCGGCCAGCGGATTCGGATCCGTCAGAACGACCACGATCATGATCACGTCGCCGGCGGATTTGATCCAACGCTTGAAGGCGACGAAGCCGTCGTCGGCCCACAAGCAGCTGATCAGACAATAAGCGACGAACAGCAGGATGACGGGATTGGCCTTAACAAAATCAAGGACGCGTCTGCCGCGGGTGCAGAGCACTACCACGCCGGCGGCAATCACGGCCCCATACACGGCGGCGTCCATGGGGCTGCCGTCGGCAGAAACTTCCGCGGCGGGAGCGCCAGATTGAAACCATGCTGAAACAGGCCGGGACCCGTTGATCAGCAGCCAGATCACCGGAACCCAGAGGGATCCGGAGGTGCGATCCTTCTCGTCGCGATCCAAATAGAAAATCACGCCGATGCCGACGGCGTAAACCAGAGTGGCCAGCAGTGGGCTCATCGCGTGTCAACAAAGAGACGGTGCAGATGCTCAAGTGTTAGAAGCTTGTGGATAGCGGTTGTGTAATTGCGGTCCCCTTTGAGGTGCCCGGTTACGATGCTTTCCAGCGTCTTCTTTTCAACGTACGGACGCGACAAAGCACGCGAGTCGAGCAGCATCTCGCGCACATAAGCGGCCAGCGCATCCCGATACCAGACGCGGAAGTGATAGAACTTGTGCCTGCCGAGAAACAGCCGTTCCAGGTGCAGAGCCGAGAAGGCGTGATCGGCGCGGGCGACCCACTGCGGCATGCCGTAATCGTACGCGTATTCCGCCTTGAAGGTGAACTCCTGGTACTCGTGGCGCAGCGATCCGAACAGCCCGGCGTTGGCGGTCAGACCGCGGTCGGTCGGGATTTTTGAGAGCGCGGGATTGCCGTCCTGAATCAGGCGCAGGGAAATGTCGTTGCTGCTAAGGGTGCTTTTCGGCGCGCGGAAGACCGTCTTCACCAATTCATTGTCGATGTAGGGAGAGCGCAGCGCTAGCTGCGTCTCCTCGAGCGCGAGAAGACCATAGTGATGCCACGGCGCCTGGCGGAAAACTGAGAATGAGAGTGGATGCACGTCAATCAGGCTCGCGTAGGTCTGCTTCGCCTGGGCGATGTACGCCATGAATCCGGCGGTGAACAATCCGGGTGGCGGTTCCGACGGCTTGAAAGCGCGAATGCTGCGCAGCACCTCGCCACCGTAGTTGCCGGTCATGCGAACCGGAGCGATCTGGCGCGCGATCTCGTTGATGTAGAGATCGGGCGAGTGCATCACGTCCACGCAGCCGTCGGTGAGATAAACGGTGCGTTCGGAATAGTGCCCGAACTTCGACAGAAACTCGTCGCCGACAGGAATAGTGCGATGCGGGTACCCGCAGACGTGGGCGACCTTGCGGGCAATCGAAACATCCTGGCAATCGCGGAACGGGCCGCCGAACGAGAAACACGGCACCGACTCAGCGGGCGCTTTGAGCCACGCCATAATCATGCGCGAGTCAAGGCCGCCAGTGAGAGAAACGCCGACGCGTCCGTCTCCGCCGAAATACTTCGGGATGTTGCGCGAGAAGATCGCGCGGACTTGCTGGTAATAGTCTTCGAGTTCGAGAGGCTCCTGCTCTTCCCACTCCGCTGGCTCGAAGTAGCGGTCTTTGCGGCCGATCGCTCCCTTTGCGAAGGTCCAGGCCGATGCGGGCGGAAGCAGGTTGATCTTGTTGAATACCGTCCGATTTTCCAGCACGCAGCCGTTGGAAACAAGCTCCCCTAAGCCGCGGGGGTCGATTGAGCGCAGGCCGGGACAAACGGCGAGGATGGCTTTGGCTTCAGGAGCGAAATAGAACGCGTCTGCTGCTTCGTGATAGTAGAGCCGGTGGAGACCGTAGCGATCATTGAACAACAACGCAGTTCCCGCCGGTTTATCCACGAGCAGGCCCTGGAATCTGCCATTCAGAGACGCCGGAAAATCCCACTTCTCGGCCCGCTCGATGAGATAGGAGCCGGTCGGTGCGGCGGGAGCGTGGCCGTTCCGTTCGTAAAAGGGCCTTGCAGCCGGACCGGAGAACTCTTCCCCGGAGAGGAACAGTACCTTGTCGCCGCGCTCGCTCTCGATCGGACGCCCGCCGGGAAAGATATCCTTCTTCCCGATCCAGCCCACGTAGACGCCGGCAGTCTCGTCGATCCACGTGCCGGTATCATAAAAGGACTCATGGCGGAGGGCCTCGACCATCTGCCGCAATTGCGGCTCGGCGCGCTCCCGTCCAATTCTTGTAATCAGACCTACAATGCCTGGCATTTCCTGACCCGTCTGTCTCTTCTGTTTGCTGCGTCCTGTGCGATGGCTCTAGGTGCTTTCCGGAGCGGACTGCATGTTCCGGCCCAGCCATGACTTACGAATTTCCCGCAGCTTGAGGATCATCCATTCAGGAATGTGCTCGGCGAGTTTCTTATGCAGCCCGAGCTTCAGCGCGATCGAGCCGATGGGCGTCAGCGGAACATAGTAGCGGGGCAGATCGACACGCTGAAACGCATTGCGCTCCTTAAAGTCGCTCAGCGAGTCACTGGTTCTCTTGCCGTAAGCGAAATTCGAGTAGACCAGATAAGGGGTCTTTCGCTCCGCACAGGCGCGCACCGCGTGCGCGACCAGGGCATTCGTCGGCGCCTTATCGCGCTGCTCGATGAGAGAAACAATATTCAGCAATCCCGCCTGCGAGCCGTCGTAATCCCACAACAACTTGATGAACCCGACCAGTTTGTCGCCGAGGAAGGCACCGACGAAAATGCTGCGGTCGAGATAGGTTGCTTCCTCTTTGCATACTGTCTCCAGAGCCTTGCCGTAATGCGGGAACTTTCTTCCCTGACGGATCGGAGTCTCGTTGTAGATCTCCCAGATCCCCTTTACCAGCTCATCGCTGAAGGGGACTTCCCGGATGACTATGCCCTTCTTCTCGGCCTGCTTGGCTTTATTGCGCGCTTTGAAGCCAAGCTGCTGGTTCCACCAGTGGTCGAAGGTCGATATCGGCAACACCGCCAGGTTATCCCACTCCATGGGATAGCTGTACTTCGGCGTGGTCTCGGAAACTCTCTGGATAAAGGTAAACAGGTCGACGCGGCTCTTCGACTTCCGAAGGGCAGTAATGATCGCCTCCGGATCATTCGTGAAAAGGAATTTCTCCCCATCAAGACGCGCAATCTTCACCAGTGAACCGCGAATTTGAATCCCGGTCCCGCCTACATCCATCATGACTGAGCTACCCTGCAGGCTGCCGCGAACGACAGCCGGTAAGAAATGTGGCGGAGAGGGAAGGGATTCGAACCCCCGGATGGTTGCCCACCACAGCCGATGCACTGGCCGCTGCCTTACCGACGGCGACCTCTCCGTGTGGAAGAACTGTTACTCGTGAAAAGTTTTGCCTGCCGTTAAGCGCGCCCGACTTAGCTGGGCGGATCCAGTACGTACTCCTCGCGCACCGGGTTAATGCCAACCAGAATGAGCAGCTTGCCCAGGTGATCGCAAATCTTGACCAGAAGGGTCATGAAGTACTGCTGGCCGGCGATGAGCGCAAACGGCAGTGCCAGCGAGTACAGCGGAATAGCGAGCACAGACTTCACGACTCCAACTGCGTTCGTGTGCAGCCCGGCGGTTGCGCCGCGCAGCAGTGCTTTGCGCAGCAGGTACTTTTTATCCCAGCGCGCGGGAGGAACCGTCTCAAACGCCTCGGCTTCAGCGCACCAGATAAAGTTGCGCCCCTCGGCGATCTTTCTCCGGAAGAAATCCTGATCTTCTCCGGCGCGAAACTCCGGCCGGAACGGCGCCGGATCGCCAGCTACCAATTCCCTTTTCAGCAACACATTGCCGGTGCGCGCTTCGAGCCATTCGACGCGCATGCCGGTCGGGTTCACGCGCCGCACATAGAAATTGCTCTTCTCGAGCCATTTCGGAGGAGTCTGATCGAAATGGCGCAGGACGGGCCCCAGGACTCCGTCGACCTTGAGTTCCCGGCACGTCTTGAACAGCGTCAGGAGCCAGTTGCGGCAGGGAAACTCATCATCGTCGATGAACGCCAGGTAATCTCCATCCGCGTTCTCGACGACCTTGTTGCGAGCCAGCGCGATGTTCTGTCTCGGCTCCATACAATACTTGATGACCAAACCCAACCCCGAGCGAGCCGCATCGGCGACTGGTTCCGCCGATTTCTTCTCGTCATTGTCGGCGATCACGACGGAGAAGGTGAACAGACCGCCTGTCTCCTGCCGGCTGAGTTCATCGAGAAGCCGTCTGAGGAGCGCCGCCCGCTTGTAGGTGCAGACGCATACGGAGATGTGAGCGAGCTGCGGCTCTGCAGGCTTGCTCGTCTCGATGCTCGCAGTCGTACCCGCCGTCGCGCTCATAGCGCATAGCCTCGCGCGATTTTGACATCGCCAACGCGGCGCATCAGTTCGCCGCCGGTCAGGAACTGGTACTCGTCCGCATTCACCGGGTGCGTCTCCACCTCAACGGTGCATCGATTGGCAAGATCGAAGATCCTTTCCAGCCGCCCAGGAGGATCCATCGGGGGCAGCGCAAAAAAGAAATCCGTCATGCGATGGCGTTTCGCAAGGCGGCTGTCCTGCCAGCGGCGATAGCGGCGATTCAAGGCACCCTTTTCGCCGGACGCGAATGAGAAATTTCTCCGGGCAATGGTCCCGGCCGGCAATAACTTCTGAACCTGCACGTTGGCGCACAAATGCATGTGGTGATGGCCATCGACCCGGCCCGGCGCAACGCCATAAAGCCGCTCATACTCATCGAGCTGCGCCTTCACAACATATTCGAAGGACCCCGAGAGTCCCGGATGGTAAATCGCGGGACACAAACGTGAAGCACGCAGGAAGCGGGTAATCTTTTGTTGATGCCCCTTCAATCGCGAGTCGCAATTCGTTCCTGAAAAAGCTGCCGTGAGGTTCAGATGGAGCCCGGCGTCCACGCTGTGCTGCCGCGCGAGGGAGGCGGCTCGCTCCGAATCTTCCATGAAGACCATGGCGCTGACCGACGAAAGAACGCCCTGCGACACACATTCGAACGAACGGTCGGTGACGTCCTTATCTCGTCCCCAGTCGTCGGCATTGATAATCACAGCCGCGTCCCTGGCCTGGGCTGCGGCGCCCGACGGAGGGTTGTGCAACGTCACGTCGTGAACCACCGCCTGCATTACACGCTTTCCGAATGCCGCATCGATTCCGATCCATTGTCGCGCGGCGGTACCGGCTTCTTCTCTGAGCGGCGGAAGAACCTCTTGAGCCGCTGCATTTGTTCGCCCCGGTGAAATGCGATGAACTCCGCGGTAACCGGCCTTTCCCGGCGGCGTACGAGAGCCCAGAAATACCCCGATCCCAGCGCGAGCCCTCCCAGCACGAATGGCTTGCGGCTCATCTGATAGAGACTGCGGAATATTTCCCAGAACGGGTGATTGCCGATCGCGTAGTCCTTGGCACCTAGCCGGAACCGCGCGGCCACCGGCCCACGCTGGGCCGTGCCCATGTCCCGATGGTGCAGGCAGCTTTTCTCGGTAAAGGTTCGCGTCTTCCAGCCTTTCATTCTGGCGGAGATCACCGCGATGTGATCGATGCCCCCGCCCTTGACCGGAACATAACCACCAATGGCCTGGAAGCAATCGCGACGGAAAACCTGACAGGCTCCGGAGACGTGTTCAATGCTTACGAATCGGTAATCGTAGACTTCACCGGATAACTCACGAAACGGCGTACCGACTAATCCGAGCGTCGGATCGGCAGCCAGCTTGCTGAGCAGAAACTCGAAATAGTCTGCGTCAAATGTAATGTCAGCATCCAGACTCCCCATCACTTCGTAAGTCAGATTCTGAACGCGAGCCAGACCGGCGCGGAAGGCTCCGACCTTACCGGCAAAATTGCGCTCCCGTCGTTCCGGCATGCGCACCAGTTCGATCCAGCTATGCTGAGCCGCATATTTCCTGACGATGTCATCGGTGCCGTCCGTCGAACCATCGCTGACAATCACCCACTTCAGCGGACGCACGGTTTGCGCCACGACTGACTGGATGGTCAGCTCGATGGATCGGGCCTCATTGCGCGCCGGACTTACGAGCACATAGACAGGGAGCTTCAACACGAGTGAACCTCACTCAGTATTCAGGACGCTGAGATTTGCTGGACGGGGACCGAAGCAGGAGCACAAAGCAGAGAATGCCAGGTCGGGAATCATGACACGGCAGAGCGGGACCACTCGCCCTAAGACACCACTGCCTTCTCTGAGCTTTCGCGGCTTCCGCTGGTTTTGGACGTGAACGCGTAGACTTCGTCGGCAACTCGCGCCTGCTGATCGGCCCTCAGTTGCGGGAACATAGGCAGCGAGACGATTCTGCCGGCAACGCGAGTGGCCACAGGAAAGTCCTGCGGGCCGTAATTCATGTGCGCGTACGCCTTCTGCAGATGCAGAGGAACGGGGTAGTGAATCCCGGTGCCGATCCCTGCTTCTTTCAGGTGACGCATCATGCCGTCACGATCGTCGGTGCCAATAACATACAGGTGATAGACGGCGCGAGACCAGGAAGGCTCGTACGGACAAGTGACCGCGTCGTTCCCAGCCAGCAGACGATCGTACTCAGCGGCACGGTCGCGGCGCTGCGAGTTCCAGGAAGCCAGATGCGCCAGCTTTACGTGAAGCAACCCAGCCTGGATCGAATCAAGCCGGCCGTTATAGCCTTCGATGTCGTGGTAATACTTCTTCGCCTGTCCATGATCGCGAAGCATCCTGACCTTCGCCGCGATCACCGGGTCGTCGGTGACGGCAGCGCCGGCTTCGCCACAAGCGCCCAGGTTCTTTCCAGGATAGAAGCTGAAAGCGGAAGCGCGGCCCATAGTTCCGGCCTTCATCCAGCGATTCAGCTTACCGGAGAAGTATTCGGCGCCGTGCGCCTGGCACGCATCCTCGATCACGGTGAGGCCATACTGATTGGCCAGCCGGAGGATTGAATCCATGTCGGCCATTTGACCGTAGAGGTGTACCGGTACGATGGCGGCTACCGGCCTCTGGCTTCGTTTGCTGATGAGCCGCCCGGACGCATCGCGCGCGCACCCCTGCTCCAGGTACTCCTGCAGCCGCTCGACCGACATGTTGTAGGTGTTCTCGTCAATGTCGATAAATTCGGGAATCGCGCCTGCCTGGGAGATCGCCTCGGTGGTCGCAATGAAGGTGTGAGGCACAGTTATGACCACGTGACCGGGCTGGATGCCGCAGGCCATGATTGCGAAGCGAAGCGCGTCGGTTCCGCTGTTCAGGGCGACGGAGTGCTTGGAGTCACAAAACGCGGCGAAGGCCTGCTCGAACTCCTCGACCATCGGGCCGCCGACGAATCCGGCGGTGAAGAGAGCGCGGCGGAATACAGCCGTCAGCTCTTCTTCCAGTTCCACGTGAGGAGTTACTAAGTCGAGGAAGGGAATGTCGTTAGATGCGTACATGGGGGTCCTCTTGTCTTTCTTCTATGTGACGCAGGATCCTGGCCGGATTACCGGCAACGATCGTGTTGGGTGGGACATCTTTGGTGACTACGCTGCCAGCGCCGACAATCGCGTTTTCACCGACGGTGGTATTGGACAGAATCGTGACACCGGAGCCAATGGAGGCACCGGTGCGAATGACGGTGCGCTCGACTTTCCAGTCAGCTTCGGTCTGCAGCTGCCCGCCCGCGGCGGTGGCGCGGGGATAGCTGTCGTTAATAAAGGTGACGCCGTGACCGATGAAGACGTTATCTTCGATCAAAACTCCTTCGCAGATAAAGGTGTGACTGGAAATCTTGCAGCGCTTTCCAACCGTGGCGTTCTTCTGAATCTCGACAAACGCGCCGATTTTTGTCTCGTCGCCTATCTCACATCCGTAAAGGTTGATGAACTGTGCCAATCGGACATTGGCGCCCAGCTTGACGTCGGCTGCAATGCAGTTGTACGAATTCATAGATAGACGAGCGAGCCTCGTTTGCTCATGGACTCGCTGGCCGCCTCGAGCATTTTCACGACGCGCAGCCCTGCGCAGCCGTCGTTAAAGGGGTCTTTGCCGGTCGAGATACAGTCAACAAAATAGGACAATTCCTGCCGTAACGCCTCGACCTGCTCCAACTGCGGCGACCACATATCGCCGGAGCGGTAATTTACCAGCAGGGAGTAAAGGCCTTCGCTGTTGGTGATGTTGACGCCCTTGTCGTAAACCTTGACTTTTTCGTCGGCTTCCAGGTCGTTCCACACCAGCATCCGCTTTTCGCCTCCGATCAGGGTGGTGCGAACCTTCACCGGAGACAGCCAGTTCACGTTGATGTGGGCGATGACATTCTCGGGAAAATAGAGGGTCATGAAGGCGACGTCTTCGTGGCAGTTCAGGTGGCTCTGCCCGGTCGCCACCACGGCCTCCGGACTCCCATCAATGACGTAATCCATGATGGAGAGATCGTGCGGAGCGAGATCCCAGAGAACGTTGATGTCATGCTGAAACAGCCCCAGGTTGACGCGGGTTGAATCGTAGTAATACAGCCGTCCCAGCGTTCCCTCTCTAAGCAACTGGGAGATTTTCCGCACTGCGCCGGTGAAGAGGAAGGTGTGATCGACCATGACCCTGAGGTTCTTCTGGATGGCCAGATCGATGAGCTTTTCACCCTGCGCGACATTGCTGGTGAAGGGCTTTTCGACAAAGACATGCTTGCCATTTTCAAGCGCAGCCTTGGCCAGCTCATAGTGTGTCCACACCGGAGTTATCACGGCGATGGCATCGATATCGGGCGACGTGATGACCTCCATCGCGTCCGCGGTGATGTGCATGCCGGGATAGGCTTTGTGGGCGCGCTTCTGCGCGGCCGGACTCATCTCCGCGATGGACCGAACCTGAGAACCCTCCAGGCTGGCAAGGTTCCTTACCACGTTAGGCCCCCAATAACCGTAGCCGATTACGCCGAAATTCACGGGAAGATCACCACACTTTCAGTGATGCTGATGACTTAGTTGCGCACCGCCCCGACAGGCAGCGGTGCACAACAGAGACAATAAAATTCAGGAGATTATTCGCGGAGCGAAGACCCTTAGTAGGCTCCCTTGATGACGGCACCGGGCGTCCGCATGAGAATTTTGACGTCCAGCCACGGCGACCAGGAAATCGCATAGCGCAGATCGAGGCGGACCATATCGTCGAAGCGCACGCGGCTTCGACCAGTAACTTGCCACAGGCCCGTAATTCCCGGCTTGACCTGCAGAACGCGGCGACGGTGCCAGGTTTGATAGGCTGCCAGCTCGTAAGGAATCGGAGGACGCGGGCCGACCAGCGACATGTCTCCCCGCAGCACGTTCAGAAACTGGGGCAGCTCATCCAGGCTGGTTTTGCGCAGGAACTTCCCGACGGGAGTAATGCGCTTATCACCGGCCAGCTTATAAACACCGTCGCCGGTCGCGGTTGCCGGGACGCGTTCCGCCACGCCGGCAATGAGCTGCTTCACGTACTCCTTGTGCACGGATTCATCGTTGTTCACCCGCATGGATCGAAACTTCAGAAAAGTGAAGCGACGGCCATACTGGCCGATGCGATCCTGCCTGAAGAAAATCGGGCCTTTGGACGTCGCTTTGACAGCGAGGGCGATAATCGCGAACAACGGCACGCATACGACCAGGGCCAGAATGCTTCCCGCAATATCCATCACCCGCTTGACGCGCAGCAGTGTGCGCTGATCTCGGGTCGGGCTGAAGAGGTCCGGGTACAAAACGGGATCGCTGGGACGTCCCGAGCTGTCACCATCCCAGTCATCGGGAAAGAAATGGAATGAGAACGTGATCTCATTGAACTTTTCCAGCGACACTTCCTGTTGCAGCGCAGCGCTGACCCGGCCCAGGATTGTGCTCAGGACCGAGTTCTTATCGCTGACCACCAGCCCGGTAAACATCACGCCGACCGTATTCCGGTTCTTATACCAGCCGACTACGTCGGTTTCGCGGGTGGACGACTGCATCGCGGACACGATGCCGGTAAGGGTTCTATCCAGACCGTCACCGTTTTGTGCGGAGCCCGCTTCCAGCAGCATCAGCAGAAATGGCTCTCTGGACCGCTCCGTCCGCTTTCGTTCGATCGCGATCCGGCGCCTGAAGGCTTCTTCAATCAGGACGTCGCGTTCCCCATAGGCGGCCGCATCGAATATCGGGTCCACCATATCTGAAATTTTATTGATCCTTGGCAGAGTCACAACTCGCTCCTCTCGAGCATTATTGAATGTTCGAACTTAGGGTGCGAAATATCAAAACAAAATCTTTTTGAACTCGTTATGACACGATCTGGTTGTTGCAATGCTTTGTTTTCACAGGTTTGAACACCCGGCGTTCCGATGCGCCGGAGTACTTACGCGCAGTTACATCCACTCCTAACTCATCTGACCCTTCTGACTTTATTCCGGGCGGGGAGTGTAGTAGTAATCGGTGTGCGGCGCACTGTTAGAAGAGTTCAGCAGGGCTCCGACCAACTTTTGCGATTCGACTGCATCTATGGCTCTCTGCAGTTGCCGCTTCTCCGTGACTCCCTGGCGTGCCACCAGCAGGATGCCATCGGCCAGGCGCGACCACACGCTGGTGTCGGCCAAAGGCAGCACCGGGGGCGAATCGATGATGATCCAGTCGAACAGTTCAGCCAACTGCTCCAGAAGGGTGGCCACTTTGCCGGACTGGAGCAACTCCAGCGGATTGCTGGGCGAACTGCCTGCCGGCATAAACCAAAGGCCAGGCCCCTCCAGGAAGTAAATGCTGTCTGGCAGCTTGCGTTCTTCCCTCAGCCACTCGCAGATGCCCGGTCGTGGCGCCAGCGAAAAGATCTGCGACAGGGACGGCCGTCGCACGTCTCCCTCGAGCAGAAGTGTTCTCTGCTGCGCGCGCAATGCCAAAGAGCAGGCCAGGTTCGCAGAACAGGTGCTCTTGCCTTCCTGCGGTATCGAACTTGTGACAAGAAGTTTCTGCAGCGGGCGATCGCGGCGAAGATGCCGCAGCCGGACCGCCAGCAGTCGAAAAGCTTCTGCCGCCGGACTATCCTTGTCAGAAACACTAACCAGCCGGCTTTGCGCGGGAAGGTTGAGCTTCAGGGTCTTGAAATGATCAAAGATCTCCGGACGTGGCTGGGGCCGCGGTTCTTCAGCTGAGGCCGCAACGGCCCGGTGGGTTCCATTGCCTTTCGAGGTGGGCGCGGCGCTGGATCCGGCAAGGTGACCGTTCCCCGAGACGGACGGCTCCGCAGGCACGGCCTGCGGTTCCGGCACAGCGACCGCCTCGTATTCGGAAACGGCCCGGCGCTCGGCATGGCGCAACAGTTCGGTTGCGTCGGGTACCGACGGTGGCTTACTTCCTGATTTTTCAGCTTCTGATCTTTGCAGAGCATCAAATATTCGGCTCATACTCACTCGCTTCGAGAGAAACAGGCACAGTCAAATCGGCGCTGCGGGCTACAGGTTTGCGCAGAGCTGAATAAAGATCGCGAAGAACCTTCGCGGCTTGCTGGACATCCATCTCGCCATGGGTTCCGCTCCCTTCGGCTTCACCGAAGAAATTCATATCAAGGCGGAACTCTCTGGCGACGTCTTCGACGATATCGACACTCACTTTGGGTATTTGTCGCGCGTAGGCAATGATCAGCGCGTTTTCGCAGACAGTGTTGATCAGCCGGGGAAAGCCTCTGGAGTGGCGAAAGACAGCCTGAATGACTTCAGGAGCGAACAGGTCGTTCGGATCTCCCTCGGCTCCGGCCACGCGCAGCCGATGCTCGATATATTCCCTTGTCTCGGCGGCGTCGAGGGGTCCCAGCTGCGCGCGGAGCGCAATTCTCTGTTTGAGTTGGCGCAGTCCGACCGAATCCAGCTTTTGATCCAGTTCGGGTTGCCCGACCAGTACGATCTGCAGCAACTTATCGTCAGTCGTTTCCAGGTTGGAGAGGAGGCGTACCTCTTCGAGTAACTCCTCAGAGAGATGATGCGCCTCATCCACGATAAGAACGGTGGTAAGGCCCTTCGATCCGCGCGACACCAGGAACTGTCCAAGATCGAGCAAGAGCTCACTCTTGTTCTTGCCCGATGCGGGGAGGCCGAAGTCAGACAGGATGTACTGCAGAAACTCAGTTGGAGAAAGCCGGCTGTTAAACAGGTAGGCGTATGCGATGTCCTTGCTTTCCTTGAGCAGACGCAACAGGCAGCGCAGCAGCAGGGTTTTCCCGGTGCCAACCTCCCCGGTGACCACAACAAATCCTTTGTGCCGGCGAATGCCGTAATGCAGCGCAGCGAGCGCTTCATTGTGGCGTCGGGTCGACACAAAATAGGTTGGATCAGGCGTCAGATCGAACGGATTGCGGGCGAGCTTGAAAAAGGCTTTGTACATTGCACCCTAACCATGAATGAAGCTGACAGCGGAACCCACGAGGATGATGACAACGACAGTTGCCGTCATTGCCCATCCGAGGATCGACTTCCTGCGCGCTTTCTGTTCGTCGACGGGGTTGATCACCTGCGGAACTTCGCAGATGACGGCGACGGGCAGGAGATCCTTAATGTCGGCGTCGCTGTGCATGCGATCGTCGGAAAACTCGAACGAGGCCACCGAAACGGCTCCCAGGGCCAACCCGACCAGCAGGCCGGCGGCGCAGAATTTCAAGCGATTCGGAAAGTCGGGTTTCGTAGGCAGACTGGGCGCATCCAGCTTCTTGAAGCGCTCTCCCTGGAGATTCTGCTCCATGCTGGTGGCCATCTGAGAATCCTGCTTCCTCTTCAGCAGGTCGTCGTAGTGCGCCTTTGACTGATCGTAGCCGCGGGTGAGATCGGCGAGCTGCTGTTCGCTTGCGGGCTCGGCGTTGATGCGCGCCTCGTATTCGGCGATTCTCGCCTGCAGCGCGGCAATCTCTTTTCCGCGATTCTGAATTTCCACCTGGTCGGATTCCAGCTGTCCCTGCAGTTGCGACATGGTCATGGTGTCGTTCGAAGCGGTGGTAGTCCCTTTGGCTTTCTCCGCGGCAACCGCAGCCTGTCTCTGTTTCTCGGTCCGCGCGATCTGCGCTTTCACTTTCACGACATCCGGATAGCTGTCGGTGTAACGAGACTGCAGGTCGGTGAGCTGGTCGCGCAGCTTGGCAAGCTGGGTATCGATGGCCTGGACGCCGTTCGGGTCCACCTCGGTGGCGCGCGGCGCAGGGCTGGGATTCGTGCGCAGCTGCTCGATCATGGTCTGATGCAAGGCGCGCTGCTGGGTGGCGTTATTGAGCGCATCCTGTTCATTGGTCAACTGAGCCTGCAGCCCGGTCAGGATCTGCAGGTTACTGGCCTCCTGGGAAGGCAAGGCCCCCAGGTGGCTGGCCTCGAACGCCTTTTTCCTGGCATCCATGTCGGCAAGATCGGCGCTGGCCTTTTCCAATTCGCCTTCAAGAAATTTGGTGGTATCTCCGGACTGCTGCAGGAGCGTTTGCTGGTTCTCGCTGATGAACAGGTCGGCCAGTTGCCCGGTCACCTGCTGGGCGACGCGGGGATCCTGCGCGGAATAGTCGATGCGGAACGCGGTGATGCCCGCGTTCTGCGCGTCGCGCACCAGCTCGATGTTGATTTCCTTGCGCATCTGCGCGACCTTATCGTCGTCGGACATCGGGTGACGGCCGTCGTTGTACAGATGCAGGCTGCTAATGATCATCATCAGACGGGTACGGCTGAGGATTTGCTGCTGCATGCTCTGCAGGCGTGTCTGCAGGTCGTCGTCGACGTTGGGCGAGACGTAGTTCTTCGGCATCGAGGGCTCTTCGACCAGGATGAGCGTGCTCGATTTATAGCGCGGAGAAAGCAGCCAGCTGCTGCCCCAAACCAGCATCCAGCCGACAAGAAGCGGGATGAGGAAGTGGACGTGGCGGCGCCGGGCTATATCGACATAGCGCGCGACATCGAGTTTCTCGTTATTTTCTGCTTCGAAGACTTCTGCCATCGTTATCGTCCTATGGGGCGGGCCCACTGCCACGAAATCTGACCGTACTCCCGATCGCTGTTGGGGAGCTTGGCCAGTGCCCCGATTCCGCTGTAACTCTCCTCCATCCGGTCATACCCGATGAGGAACTTCAGGCTCTTGCTCAGCTGGTGCTGCACAGAGGCGGTGGCGGTTATCGTGTGGCCTCCCGGCTCGGAGAAAGGAAAGAGCGGCGTCTTGTTCTTGTTGAGCGCATAGAAGCCGGAGAAATTAATCTCCCAGGTGTGGGTCAGCTCGCGACGGAAAGCTGCGGCGGCTCTGTCTTCCTCATACGCTCCGGGAAGACCGCCTCCCCCGGTTACGTTGTGCGTGTAGCTGCCGGAGACCGTGGAGAGATGTCCCTGCCATCCAACCCCAACGGTCCCGGCCGGGGTCCATGCCTGAATGGCGGTTTCGGGAGCCTGCGACGCTATATAGTGCTCCGGACCGCCGCTTACGGAGATCGAAAATGTGCTGATCTCCGAGCTTCTGAGATAGATGGTGTAGAAGGGAAAGATATTGTCGGTCTGCATCTCGCTGTCAGTTCCTTTGAGGAAGCTGACGATGCGTGAGTGTTCCATTTCAGCTCCGAGATACTGGCGACTGGCGATACGCTGGCTTGCGAAAGCAGTAACGCCCCACAATGACGAGTTATAAAGACCCGGAACCTGCGATGAATTCGGGTAGTCCAGCACGCCGTATTGCCCGCTCACACCGAACATTTCGTTTTCGCCGGCCTGATCGTTGAGTCCCACGTTGGCGACATTGGAAATGCGGTCGGCGAAGGGGGCAACCACGCCGCTGGCCTGTAGCGGCGTCCCTCCACCGATGTCTCCCTGCGACGTGGAAAAAGGCTGGTTGAACAAGCTGGAACTGCGCAGGAAAGAATCCTGCACCATCAGGGTTGCGGTCGACCCGGGATGGTACTGAACGTTCATGGTCGCGTTCTGATCGGTCTCGTTGAAGTCGGTGCTGGGCTGATAGAAACTGAACCCCGGGCTGTAACTGAACTGCTCGCGAACCGCCAGGGTGCTCTTATCGAGGGTCACCGTCGGCCAGATGGAATAGATGACATCGCCCTGGGGCGTCGCGCTGTAGCCGGCCAGCACGTTGTCGTCGTAGGCGACCTCGCCGGTCAGGCCAAGGCTCATATAGTTGACCCGGACTTCGTCCCCGGTGGCGACCGGGTACGCCTGGCCGCTGACCGGAGGCGGCGTCAGCATGCCGCTGTTCATCACCGAATTGTCTGGCTCCTCGTCTGAGCTCGTCGGTGTCCCAGTGCCGGACCCGGTCGTGCCCGTGCCGGTGCCCGTGCCCGTGCCGGTTGTCTGAGACCACACCGGGATGGCAGCCAGCAGCGCGAAGATCAGAAGAAATCTCATGATCATATCGAACTCACGGCACCACGACGGTATCTCCAGGCTGGAGCCTGACGTTCTGTTGCGGATTGTGTCCCTTCACAAAATCGTCGTAATTGAACTTGACGCGGAGTTCTTTGCCATCTGCACCCGTGTGCAGCACATAAATGGACTTCTTCTTCGCAAAGTCTTTGAAACCGCCCGCCGCAGCAATGGCATCCACCACCGTCAACGACGTCGTCAGCGGGTACGCCCCCGGCTTGCTCACCTCACCCATGACGTTGAACTTGAGGCTGTTGATCTTCTGGACCATGACCGTGACGGCCGGTTCGGTGATGAAGTTCCGCAGCCGGTCGGTGATTTCCTCTTCCAGTTGCACCGGGGTGCGGCCGGCAGCCTGAATTTCGCCAACCAGAGGCAGGGAAATCTTCCCGTCCGAGCGAACCGGAATGGTTCGGCTCAGCTCCTGCTCTTTCCAGACGTTGATCTCGAGCAGGTCATCGTCGCCGATCACGTAACCGTTGTTGTGAATCCGGGCCGCCGGAGGGGTGACCTGGTCGGGCGCAGATCCTGCGGCGCGAACCGATTCTGGATTCGCGGTGCCGGACACCGTCTGGGCCGTGAGAGAAACCGAAGCAGCAAACAGCAGTAGTCCTGCCACGATGGGGTAATCCGCTTTGAGTCTCATAACTGCAACAACCTCGGAGGAACCCCATACGGGGGCTGCCTGGCGACTGGCCGCGATCATGCCGACAGAGAAGACTGCCTGCCTGACGCGGAGATCCGGTTGATCTTTAACGGGTGCTGTCTAATCTTGCATCGTAAATGGCGACAGCGGAAGGAAAATTCTTCTGGAAATCTGCAATTCCTGCAGAAGGAATCGTGGAAAACGCATTTTTGACGCTGACCGCTGCGACCGGTTCCACATCAGCGGCAGCGACTTCCACGCCCACGGACTGGGCCAGCATATCCACCGATAAAACCAGGCGGAACAGGTTTTTCTTGCGAACCAGAATCCCTTCCACTCCCTCCAGCGAACCGCGAGTCACTCGGACTCGCTCGCCGCATTTCAGGAAAGGGTGCGGCTCAACGCGATAGTTGCCATTGACCGCCCGACGAATGGCCAGGATCTCATCTTCCGGAACGACCGCGATCTGTTCCCCGCGGGAGAGGATCATGTGAATGCCCGGGGTGGTCACCACCTGCAATCGCCGGCTGAGTCTGCCGCGGACAAAGACGTAGCAGGGGAAAAGCGGCAACGAAAGAAGCTTTTGCCTGTCCTTCCAGCGCCGCATCGAGTCATGGAGAGGCAGAAAGACTTCGAACCCCTTGCTTGACAGCATCTCCGCGACCGTTTTTTCGTGCTGATGCCGGGTGTAGACCGCCCACCAGGAGGGCTGATCCGGAGCGTCGCGTTCGATCATGGTGGGGACCGTCATTCTGCCTTGGTGTTCCATCCCTGGTTTCAGACTTTCGCCCGTAGCTCCGCCCTGTGGGCTACATGGGCCCGTTTTCCACAATCAAGTTCAAACTTCAAGCATCCGGCGCCGAGCGGTAAAACTCGGGGCGTCCTGTCGCCTGCAACGCCGGGTTTTAACAGGAGAAATTGATCAAAGCGCCAACCGTCGATTGCCATTCATTGAATCTTTGGCTGCGTAGTCTCGGCTGCCCGTTTGGCGAAGAAACCGCGAATGCATAATCTTGGCAGCGATAGTGAAAGAACCAACCGGGATCCTGCATTTCGATGACCTGATGACGAACCCTCGGCAGAAGACTTCGGCGGCGCATTCGCCGTCCAGCTCAACAGGAAGAAAAAACCTCATTTCAATCGCGGTTTGGGGATCCAGGGAGCGTTCGCTGCGAATCAACACGCCGGAGATGCTGATGTTTTCAGTCAGTCCCTCGTGCCACTCGCGCTCTCCTCGTGCCCGATACCGTATAACCGTTCCAATCTCATAGCGCCGGGCTCGGGAGATTTCCGCGTTTGCTGTGCTCAAGACCCGCTCCGGATCCATCCGTTCTCCTGGCACTGCACCTACACGCAAACTCGCCAACCCGACGTGCGAGCTTTAGGTTAGGCCAGTTCCCAAGTGGCAGCAATGGCCCGACAGTACTATCGTCATATGACTGCATAGTGCTAGTTTTCTAGAACCATTGTGTGTTACCGAGGTTCCGAACCCGCGCAGGACGGGCCTTCCCAGTGGTGTTGCTCGGGCGCGTGCCGTTTCTCTCCGCGGGGGAGAATTTCAACCCCCCTGTGGATTTCGCGTCAGGATGCGACGGCGGTCAGCCGGTGATTGACAGCGAAGAGGGCGAGCTCAAGCCGGTTGGAGACCCCGAGCTTGTCAAAGATGTTGCTGATATGGTGCTTCACCGTCTGCTCACTGATCGAGCATCTCTGTGCGATGTCGGGGTTCGAGTATCCGGCGACCACCAGGGTCACGATCTCGAGTTCTCGGGTTGTGAGCCCATAGTCCTTGCCGCGTGCGCCGTTCTCTGAAGGCGCCACGCTGCGTAGTGCCCTAACCAGGTCGCTGACGCTTTCGCGTCCGACCCAGTATTGTCCGGCCATTACACACTGAATGCTGTCGAAGAGCCGCTGGGTGGTCGCCTCTTTCAGGATCACCCCATAGGCTCCCAGCTTCAGCGCCTGAACGATCTGCGCCTTTTCGATAGACGCAGTCAGCAACAGGGTGCGCACCGGGATTTTCGAAAGTGAAAGCTCCCGCAGGACTTCCATTCCGTCCTGGCGCGGCATGGAGAGATCGAGCAGGAGAATATCCGGCCTGGTCTTACGTGCCAGATCGACGAGCACGTCTCCATCCGACGCTTCTCCAACGACCTCATACCCTGGTTCCGCCTGCAGCAATCGGCGAAGGCCATCCCGGAAGAGCGGATGGTCGTCGGCGATCAGGATGCGGATCGGCGACGGAAAACTGTTAGGCAAAGAAACCATTGCGGATATCCATGCCGGGCCTGATGGTCCGGATCCGGTACAGCTCCGAAAATGCGGGAGCCATGCCTCGCAAGACGTTAACCGTGGGTATTCGGCGGCTCCGTGTGACGGAGCCCGCATACCCGCTTCGCAGAATCAGAATGTATGGTGTATTGCGATTCTCGGACGGAATGCTCGCTGACGCAGCCGGCCCGAGAGTCATTATATCGCGGAGAAAGTCTGCAACAGGATGAAGTCGCGGTGGAAATAATAAGCGAGATATCCACCGTTTCCACATTGGCCACGAATCCAGACGCGCGCTGTCGCACGGTCTCCATGCTTTGCTGACTGCGGCCGGCGATTCGGGTTTGTGAAGAATCATGGCGAAGGTATCCGGGTTAAGGAATCGTTACCGCAAATGGGTTCGAAGGAGCGCTTTCGACTCCAGAGCTGTCCACGCTGGTCACAACGTAGTCGTAGACCTTGCCACTTTGCACTGTGCTATCGGTAAAGGCGGTCGCAAGGTTGACGCCCGTATTCAAAAGCGAATATGCGGAGGCGCCGCTCGCGGAACGGTACACGTTGTACCCTTCCACCGGATCCACGGAGGTGGCCGGAGCATCCCAGGTCAAATCGACGGAGTAGGCAGTGGCACCGGTGCCGCTCAGGCTGACCGCCGCAGAACCCCCGGTCGTGTTGTTCGAGACGAGGGTCAGCTGCCCCGACGTTGCCCCTACGACGGTCGGGATAAAAGCCAGCCCCAGCGACACGGATTGCCCGGGGTTGAGGGTAACCGGGAACGTAATCCCGGACATCGAGAACCCAGTCCCGGTCAGCGTTGCCGAGCTCACGGTAACCGCCTCCGTACCTGTTGACGTCAGAGTTAACATCTGCGTGGATTGTGTATTGAGCGATACACTGCCGAACGCTACGCTGGTAGCGTTGACGCTGAGAAACGCGCCCGCAGCATTCAGCTGCAAAGCAAAAGACTGAGAAGCGCCGCCGTAGGTAGC
>JBAVUB010000562.1:0-7032 GCA_049696575.1 Acidobacteriaceae bacterium
CGGGAATCCTCCTCGAATCGCAGCTCGCCCTCGCCGAGGAAAATCTCCCTTCGCGTGTCGAGAACCGCCTGAAAACACTGGCACTTATCGCGGACGGCCTCCGCGAACGCCTCGTACCAACGGTCGCCCACGATACCACCAGCGGGTCATTGCTGGCTGCTCCGAAGTGACCTACCCTCATTACCAACTCGTCACGAAGACTTCAGGGCTAAGCGGCGGTTCACACTGGCCCGGATCCCTTCGGCCTCCCCCCTCGATGGGGGCATGAATCGCAACAGCTCGTGGGTTTCGTTGGTTGCGCGTTGAACGAGCATCTGATTTTCAAGAGGAGCCTCCCCCCATGCACCGCCTTGCCTCGGCTGTTCCTGTTCTGTCTCTGGTCGTTCTGTCTCTCGCTGCGCCTGCCGGGTTCGCCCAGCACAGCAGTTCTTCTCTCGTTGCTCCGGAACTTCTCTCCTCCGGCGGCTTTTCAGCCGCAGACGGCGCCACCACCCTGCCCGTCTCCGCACCCCATCCCGGAGCCTTTTCCGGCGTCGGCATCGGCGTCAAAGCCGGTCTGCTCGGAGCCGGCGTCGAAGTCGCCACCCCTCTCTCGTACCACGTCAACCTGCGCGGCGGCGGCAACTTCATGAACTACAGCGACACTCTCACCAGCGACGGCATCACCTACAACGCCGCGCTGCGTTTCCGCTCCGCTGAAGCCAGCGTCGACTGGTTCCCGTGGGCCAAAGGTTTCCACATCAGCCCCGGAGCCCTGCTCTACAACGGTAACCAGATCACCGGCGGCGCCAGCGTTCCTGCCGGCAAGACCTTCACCCTCAACGGCACCACCTACACCAGCAGCGCCACCGATCCGGTGACGGGTGCCGGCAGCGTGACCATGAATAAGACCGCGCCCAAGCTCACCCTGGGCTGGGGCAACCTGGTTCCCCGCAGCGGCCGCCACTTCAGCGTTCCCGTGGAACTCGGCGCGGCCTACATCGGCGATCCCAAAGTTGCCGTCACCCTCGCCGGATCCGCCTGCTACACCTACGAAGGAACGCCCTATTGCGGCCCGGTCGCCACGAATCCCCAGATTCAGTCCAACCTCGCCGCCCAGGTCCAGAAACTCAATAAAGATGCCCAGGATGCGCGCTTCTTCCCGCTCCTTTCCCTGGGGTTCGCGTACCGTTTCTGAGGGACGCGCAGGGGCGCGAGGGGAGGATTCCCTGCGCCCCTGAACCAACTTCTCTCTAGCTGATCGGCTGCCCCGCCGCCGTCAGCTGTTGCAGTTGCTGCTGGTCGTATTGCTTCACCTCATCCGGCAGGGGGGCATAGTTCAGCGATTCGGCGGTCGCCTGCCCATCCGTAATGATGTACTGGACGAACTGCTTCAGCGCGGTCCGCTTCGCCTTGTCCGGCCCGTCTTTCGGAATGATGAAGAAGGTGAGCCCGGAGATGGGGTAGGCGTCCGGCGCGCTGGCCGGCGGATTCACGATGGGCTTGCGCGGGTCCTGCGCCAGCTGCGCGGAGAAAGCTGCGATGTCCGCTGTGGTGCCGGCTGGCGAGGGCTGCACATACTGTCCAGCCAGGTTTTCAATCCCCGCCGTCGGCAGGTGATTCTGCTGCGCGTAGGCCAGCTCGACGTAGCCGATCGCCCCGGGCGTGTTGCGCACGTTGCCGGTTACCCCTTCGTTGCCTTTGCCCCCAATGCCGGCCGGCCAGCTCACCGCCGTCCCCGAACCCACCTTCGCCTTCCAGTCCGGGCTCACCGCGGAGAGATACTCGGTGAAGATGCCGGTGGTGCCGCTGCCGTCGGAGCGGTGCGAGACCACCACCGGCGCGGAGGGCAGCTTGACCCCGGGATTGTCTTTGGCCAGCCGCGGATCCTTCCACGTCTTGATCTTCCCCAGGAAGATGCCGGCCAGCTCATCCGCCGAGAGACGAAGAGGCTGCGTCAGGCCGGGGAGATTGTAGGTGATGCAGACCGGTCCCGCGCTCTCCGGAATCTGCACGACGGACACCATTCCGGCCAGTTGCTGGTCATTCAGAGCGACGTCGGAGGCGCCGAAGTCGACCGTCCCGGCCTTGACCTGCTGGATGCCGCCGCCCGATCCGATGGACTGGTAGTTAATGTGAATGTTCGGATGTGCCTGGGAGAAGTCGGCGGTCCAGCGAGACATAGCTGGATTGATAAAGGTGCTGCCTGCACCGGACAAGGCCACGGTATTGTTGCTCGACGAATTGCACCCACTCAGGCTGACCAACGCTGCGACCGCAACCACGGCGGCCACTCTCCGACTCGACATGCGACTCCTCCATCGATGTTTCTTGGGCTGACAGCACACCGGGGCAATTTACACGAAATTGCGACCGTCGATGTTACAGTCCCGAGAATTGGAAAAATTCCGTCTCGCCACATCGCCGGGCAAAGCAAAAAGTCCGCGTGAAAACGGCCATGGCCAGGCGAGTTCGCCCGCAAAATTCCTTTCCCCCGCCCAGGGAACGATGGACCTCTCCAAAAACACGCAACCCGCTACACTAACCCTGCCGCACCGCACTTTCCCACGCATCGGAGGGCCCCCTCGATGGGAGGCATGATCAGCGCCTGGCGTACCCTCGGCCAGGACCCCTCCGTCTTAAAGCAAAAAGTAAAGCCGGGCACAGCAAAGCGCATGCTCGCCTTCGCCCTGCCCTACGCCGGCCTGCTCGCCGTGTTTCTGCTCGTCGTCATCGTCGATGCGTCCATCGCCATCGTCAATCCCCTGCTCTTCCGCCAAATCATCAACAACGGCATCCTCAAAGGCAATGCGCCTTTGGTCATCCATTTCGCCATCGTCATCGGCTGCCTCGGCCTCTGCGACGGCGCACTCGGCATCGCCCAGACCTTCCTGTCTTCGAAAATTGGCGCAGAAATCGTCCTCTCCCTCCGCAATCGCCTCTTCCAGCACATCCAGCAAATGCCGCTGGCCTTCTTCACCCGCACCCAAACCGGAGCCCTCGTCAGCCGCCTCAATACTGACGTCCAGGGCGCGCGCACCGCGTTCACTGACATCCTCTCCAACGTCGTCGGCAATCTCATCACCGTCCTTCTCATCCTCGCCGCGATGTTCGTCCTCTCCTGGCGCATTTCGCTCGGCGCCCTCGTCCTCCTCCCCATCTTTGTTTTCCCCGCGCGCTTCTGGGGCCGCAAACTCCAGGCCATCATGCGCGAAACCTACGACCTCGCCGGCAAAATGAACAACCTCATGGTCGAGCGCTTCAACGTCGCCGGCGCTCTGCTCTCCAAGCTCTTCGGCCGCCCCGAAGACGACGCCCGCGCCTTCCAGGAAAAGGCCCAACGCGTCTCCGACATCAGCATTAAGGTCGCCATCTACAGCCGCCTCTTCTTCACCGCGCTCGCTGTCGTCGCCACCGTGGCCTCGGCCCTCGCTTATGGCTGGGGAGGCGTCCTCGCCGTCCATCATGTTCTCGACGTGGGCACGGTCGTCGCCCTCACCGCCTACCTCGCCCGCCTTTACGCGCCGCTCGTCGGACTCTCCAACGTCCAGGTCAGCATCATGACCGCGCTCGTCTCCTTCGAGCGTGTCTTCGAAGTCCTCGATCTTCCCCCCATGATCCAGGAAAGCGCCCACCCCGTGCCCATCCCGCCCGGTCCCGCCTCCATCGAGTTCGACCGCGTCTCCTTCCGCTATCCCGCTGCCTCCGAAGTCTCCCTCGCATCGCTGGAATCCATCGCCGTTCCTGACAAGCGTCCCCAGACCACCGTCCTCCACGACATCAGTTTCCGCGTTGCTCCAGGCCAGCTCGTCGCGCTCGTCGGACCCTCCGGCGCCGGTAAGACCACCATCACCCATCTCGTCCCGCGCCTCTATGACGCGCAAAGCGGCGTCGTTCGCATCGGCGGCGTCGATGTCCGCGACCTGCAACTCGACTCGCTCAACCGCCGCATCGGCATCGTCACCCAGGACGCTCATCTCTTCCACGACACCATCCGCGCCAACCTGCTCTACGCCCGCCCCGAGGCCACAGACGACCAGCTCCACTCCGCTCTGCGCGACGCGCAGATTCTCGCCCTCGTCGAAACCCTGCCCGACCAGCTCGACACCATGGTCGGCGAGCGCGGCTACCGCTTTTCCGGCGGAGAGAAGCAGCGCCTTGCTATTGCCCGCCTCCTCCTCAAAGCCCCCGACATTGTCATCCTCGACGAAGCCACCGCCCATCTCGATTCCGAATCCGAAGCCGCCATCCAGCGCGCCCTCGAAACCGCCCTCGCCGGACGCACCTCCATCGTCATCGCCCATCGCCTCTCCACCATCCTCAAGGCAGACAAAATTCTCGTCGTGCAGAACGGCCGCATCGTCCAGCGCGGCACCCACGCCGCCCTCCTGCTGGAGCCAGGAATCTACACCGACCTCTACCGCCGCCAATTCGCCGAAGCTCCGGAAAGAAAAGACCAGCAGGTCACAGGACCGGCATAAAGGCTGCAGCCGGAGACAGCCATTCGCCCCTGGCGTGCGGCAGCGCCAAAAGGCGGGGAGCCCGACGCGTTCGTTCTGGAATGGCCGGTAAAATTCCGTGAGCTGAACACTGCCGCTCACGCTGCGGCGCTTCTGTTCTTGCTGTGAACGCGGGCCATCAGCGGCCGGACCTGCTACGGCAAAGCACGAGTTATCCGTCGCGCTCTGGAGAGCGCGTTGCCGGTCCGATCAGAAGTTGCCGCTGCGCACGCTTCGGGCCTGTATGCGTTGTAGGCATTGACGGAAAATGTCAAACTGTTTCATCCAGAACTGCAAAGGAGACCCCGTGAAGAGAGCCCGCAACCTCTGCTGCCTTGCGCTCGCTCTGATCCCATTTGCCTCGATGGCCCACGCCAGGGATTTTCGCGTGAGAGATTTTGGCGCGAAGGGCGACGGAAAGAGGCTGGATACGAGGGCCATCCAGGCGGCGCTTGACGCTGCCGCTGGCGCGGGCGGCGGAACGGTGGTTGTCACGCCGGGGACGTATCTCAGCGGATCGATTTTCGTGAAGTCGGATACGGTGCTCAAAGTCCAGAAGGGCGCAACCATCGTCGGCTCGCGGGAGCTTAAGGACTATCCGATCATGCCGACGCGCATCTCCGGCGTCGAGATGAGCTGGCCGGCGGCGCTGGTGAATATCTACGGGCAACACGATGCGAGCATCGTCGGCGCGGGCACCATCGATGGCGACGGCCAGGTCTGGTGGCTCGGCTACTGGGCCCTCCGGCATCAGGACGAGCCCAAAGGGTTGCGCTGGGCGTCGGATTACGACGACAGGCGCCCGCGTCTGATTCAGATCTTCAACTCCACCCGCGTCACCCTTTCCGGCCTGCTGCTCACCCGCTCTGGCTTCTGGACCGTCCACATCTGCTACTCCGATCATGTACACGTCGATGGCGTCACCATTCGCAACAACGTGGGTGGACGCGGTCCCAGCACTGATGGCATCGACATCGATTCGTCAAAGCATGTGCTGGTCGAACATGCCGATATCTCCGACAACGATGATGCGCTCTGTCTGAAGGCGGGCCGCGACTCCGATGGCCTGCGGGTTGCTCGCCCCGATGAGGACATTGTTGTTCGCGACTCCACGGTGCGCGACGGCGCAGCGGCTGTCACCTTCGGCAGCGAAACCTCCGGAGGTTTTCGCAACATTGAGGTCTACAACATTCATGCCTTCGGGCACGTGCCGCTGGGTGTGCTGTTCAAGTCCACCCACACGCGCGGCGGCTGGTCCGACAACATCCGCATCCACGACCTGCAGCTGGAGAACGTGCCAATTCCGATTCAAATCACCATGAACTGGAATCCCCACTTCAACGCCGTCCAAATCCCGCCCGGACTCACAGATGTTCCGTCGTATTACAAAACCCTGGCTACCCCGGTACCCCCGGAGCAGGGACTGGCGCACTTTCGCAACGTCTACATATCCAACATCAAGGCCAGCGGCGCGAAGATTGCTTTCGATGTGAGCGCCACGCCGCGGAATCCGCTGGAGAATTTTCACTTCGACAACCTGACTATCGACGCGCAGTCGGCAGGCAAAGTCGCGAATGCCAGGAACTGGACACTCTCCGGTGTGACCATCCACGCTGCCGACGGCAGCCAGCTCACTTTCACTGACAGCAGCGGGATTACGCTGAAGGACGACTCCGGAGTCGCGGCTGCCGGGTCGACCGGTTTTCTTTCCACGGCGATGGCAATGGCCTGCCCGCCCGGAATTCTGCCGACGCCCCGGCCGCCACTCACAAACAGACGATCCCAGCCCGCACACTCTCTTCCTTTGCAATCGAAGGCGTCAGCCTCGCCTCTTGCCTGTGCGAGAGCTTCGCGCCACGGCCATCATTGCGCACAACCTGGGCCTTCCCGTGGATGCAAAATGCTGCAACCAGCACGCCAGGCGTTTCGCTCGACTGATGAATGCAACTTTCTGGGATGAGACCGGCGGACTCTACTACGACCGCAACGAGAAGACCGGGAAACTGGTCAGGGTCAGATCGGCCACCTGCTTCACGCCTCTCTTCGCGGAGGCAGCCACGCCGGTGCGAGCCTGAGCACGGAAGGTGCGCGACATGATGAAGTGGCTGGTGGTTGGCGTCGGAGATATCGCGCGCAAGCGTGTCATCCCGGCTATCCTCGCAGAGCCGCGCGGTTCGTTGGCCGGCGTGGTCACGCGCAACGCAGCCAAAGCGCAGCCATATCCCGGAGTACGCGCGTGGTCCACCCTCGAAGCGGCTCTCCAGGAAAGTGCGGCCGATGCGGTATACATCGCTTTGCCCGTGGCTATGCACGCTCAGGCCACGATCGCTTCACTGGCCGCCGGCATCCATGTGCTCTGCGAGAAACCCATGGCCATGAGTTTTGCGCAGGCGCAGAGCATGGTCTTCGCGGCCCAAAAGAGCGGACGCCTCTTCGGCGTCTCTTACTACCGCCGCCTCTACCCGAAACTCATCCGCGCCCGGCAACTCATCGCGGCGGGCGCCATCGGCCAGCCCGTCCTTGCAGAGGCCGACTGCCACGGCTGGCTCGAGAG
>JBAVUB010000563.1:0-7160 GCA_049696575.1 Acidobacteriaceae bacterium
CCCCCGGGGTGTGTGGCAAGCTGTTCATTTCGCAGGGGTGTTCTAGTACCGTGGATCGGGTATTACCCTCCCAGCAGCCAGCAGCCAGCAGCCAGCAGCCAGCGGCCGGGAGCCGGGATCTGGGAGCCGAGCGGGCCGGTCGGTTCTCTTTTCGCCCCAGGGTGCAGCGTAAGGGGGGACCCCCCCTCCCCCCGGGGTGTGTGGCAAGCTGTTCATTTCGCAGGGGTGTTCTAGTACCGTGGATCGGGTATTACCTCGCAGTTCAGGTTGCAGGTGACAGGTTACGGGTTACAGGTGCGGGAGCAGGCGGCAGACAAGCAGCGGGGCCGTGGGTGCTGAGGAGTCGTGGGCGATGTCAAAGAGCGCGTGCGATTCGATGCCCGGCGTGGGCCGGAAAAGGAAAAGCTCCGTTGGCCCGACGGGCTGGACGGAGCTTTCCCTATTGTCAGGATCGCTCTTTTGCAGGGTTGGATCAAGAGAAATCAGCAGAGCGGACGGTACCGAAGTACCACAGAGGGCGCGGAGAGCACAGGGCGCTCCTTTTCGAAACGACAGACGTCCCGATTCTGTCTTCGACTGGTACTCAGGGGCTACGGCATCCGCGGCTTTTTTCGAAACGCCGCAAAAAGCGGCACGCCGAGCAGAATAATGGCGGTGCCGATGAGCGAATTCTTCAGGTTCTCTGCGTAGGAGTAAACCAGCAACACCGCCGCCGCCGCGACGAAAAGAGCCGGCACCACCGGATAGCCCCACACGTGGTAAATCTTCTCGCCCGTCTCGCGTCTCCGATAAAAGAAAATGGTTGTCGCGGTGATCATGTAGAAGAGCCACTCCGCGAAGATGGCCAGCTCGAAAAGCTGCTGGAATCGGCCGACGGCCAGCAGCAACCCCGTCGTCAGCAGCGCCTGCACGATGAGCGATGTGGATGGGCTGGCGAAGCGCGGATGGATATCCGCCATGCGCCGGAAGAAGAGGCCGTCGCGCGCAGCGGCGAAGGGAACGCGCGCGCCGGACATAATGGTGCCGTTCAATGTGACAAATATGCTGACTGCCATGGCGATCGAGACCAGGCCCGCCCCCCAGGGTCCGGTGATCGCTGCCAGAGCCGTGACCGCTGGACGCGGCGAAGCAGCGATCTGTGCCGCCGGCAGAATGTACTGGATGGCCGCGTTGGTTGCCATGTACAACACGCCGACGATTCCCAGTCCGGCGATCAGCGCAATGGGCAAACTGCGTTCCGGATTCCGCACCTCGCCCGCCACCATGGTCAGGTCGTTCCAGCCGTCGTAGGCCCAGAGCGCGGCGATCAGCGCGATCATGAATCCGCCAAAGCCGCCGTGCGCGCCTACAAACTTTGTCGCGAAGTTGCCCCAGTGTCCGGCCATCGACCCGAAACAAATGCCGGCAATCGCGACGATCAGCACCCCTTTGAGCCAGGTGAAGACCAGCTGAAAATCGCCCGCTTTGCGAATGCCCAGATAATTGAGCCCCGTGATCAGCCAGGTCGCGACGATGGCAAAGATTTGCGACCACAGCACCGCGAACGGGAGGTGCAAAGCCGTGCCATCCAGCCAGTGCAGCGCCGGGAAAATTGCCAGGGTTCGCGCCAGGCCCGTGGTTACGCTGGCGATCGATGCGGGCTTGGCGACCGCGAACCATGTCCACATGTAGAGAAACGCCGGCATATCGCCGTAGACCCCGCGGATATACACGTACTCGCCGCCGGCGTAGGGGAGCAGGGTGCTCAACTCCGCATAGGTCATCGCGCCGAAGAGTGAGAGCAGGCCGCCCGCGATCCATGCCAGATACACCAGGCTCGACGAGCCCGTGGCTCGCATCATTTCCTGGGGAACGAGAAAGATTCCGCTGCCGATGATGGTGCCCACCACGATCGCGGTGGCGTGCGAGGTGTTCAGTACCCGCGGCAGATCGGGTGCTGTGCCGTGTGCAGATCGTTCGAGCGCGCTATCCAGGGGCGGCAGGACCTCGGTTCAGTAGTAGTGCTTGAAGTCCTTCCAGTCTGCCTGATATGTGCCTTTTCTGCCACGGCAAAGGAAGATGAGGTTCTTCTCCCAGGGCATGGAGAGAGGATTGTCCGTCTTGCCCACCACCGTACAGGAGGCATAGTACGGCTTCATTTCATCGAGCGTCGCGCCGTTAATGATGATCATTTCCTGGCCGGTGTAGCCGTGCGGTCCCCAGAGCCAGTAGGTCTGGTGTCCGCTGATTGCGACCGGCAGGCCATACTTCGGCCCGAACAAATTGATCGCGCTGGCCTCACCATAATTGCCGGTATAGATGCCGGTGACCGCGCGCTGGTCGGGCGGGAGTGCGTTGTAGATGGCTGCGACTTTCTCGACCATTTCGTGCCACCCGAAGCGATCCGCATAAAACTGGGGCAGGATGGTCGCGTCGTGATTCTCCGTGTCTTTCGGCTGGAAGTGCATCGTTTTCGACCACGCGACGAACCTCTGCGGAGGGAGCACGGGGATGGAAAATGGAATGGTCAGGAAGAAGCCGACGATCAACAGCAATGCGTACGCGACGACCAGGACGTTGCGCGTTATGCTCCTTCTCGTCATCGGGAGCCAGCACATTGCGCCTGCCGCAAAATAGATCGGATACACGGGCGCAAGGTAATAGTCCTTGGCGTGCAGGAGCATCATCATCGGCAGGTAGACCAGATACAGCACGCCGAGGAACCGGAACGGCCGCGCTGTTTTGCTCACCAGCAGCCATACCACGCCGCTCAGCCATAGAAAAACGGTCCATGGTGTCAGCATGACCATCTGGGCGTTCAGGAACTGCAGCGGCGGCAGCTTTACATCCTTATTGCTCTTTGAAATCCCGATCAGCCATTCGAGGGTCGGCCAGTGGTAGTGAATCTGCCAGAGAAGATTGGGCAGCGCGAGCGCGACCATGATGGCTACGGCCACTCCGAACCAGCGGCTGGCGAGAACCCTGCGCTGCGGCGTGAGCACCAGCGCGATCAGCACTGCGACGAGGAAGAAAATTTCGTTGGCCTTGTTCTCGAGGCCGAGGCCGGCGCTCACGCCCAGCACGATCCACCAATTGCGGACGACGCGCTCCGGATCCGGCAGCGACTCCGCCTGAGCGATGCGAATCAGAGCCAGCGCACAGGGCATCCAGAAGATCGGCTCGAAGGAATTCATCGAAAGGAAGCTGTCGGCGCCGAGGTAAACGCCCACTGTAATCACGCCCAGCATGGCGAGGGCAGCGGCCCTTTTGCTCCCTCCCATGGCCCACACCAGCGCTCCGGTGAGAAACACCTTGAACGCGCCGGCGAGCCCGGAGATGAGGCGGAGCGACCACATATGGTCGTAGCCGAAGAGGATCTCCGACAGCCGCGCCTGCAGGGCGACCATGGGCGGCTGATCCACATCGCCGAAAGCCAGGTGTCGGCCGCAGATGAGGTAATACATCTCATCGCGAAAAATGCCGTAGCCGGCGCGCTGCGCCAGGATGTTGCCGACGATTTCAATCGCCAGCTTGATGGCCGCCATGGCAAGACAAATCCCGACGAAGCGGTGAAAGCTCTCGCGCTGCTCTGTCGAAGCGGCATTTTGAACGGAGAGTGTGCTCATGAATCGAAGCAGGCGCGCGGTAGCGGCTCGGTTTAGGATACGCGGTCACATTTGAAAAGTTCCGTGAAATCCATTGCGGGATGCGGCTCGGTGGAGAACAATCAGGCAGGATGGGCAGCAGGGTGGTCATCATCTTTCAGGACCGGCGGCAGGCTGGCCTCGCGCTGGCCCAGGTGCTCGGCGACGAACTTGCAGAAGGGCTGAGCGCCGGTGACGCGATCGTACTGGGGCTGCCGCGCGGCGGCGTTCCCGTCGCCTTTGAGATCGCCCATGGTCTCCATCTTCCCCTTGATGTTTTTGTGGTGCGGAAGCTTGGCGTGCCGGGCCAGGAGGAGCTGGCCATGGGCGCGATCGCCAGTGGAGGCATGGTTGTCCTGCAGGCCGACGTGATCGCCGCGTTCAGCATTCGGCAGGAAACCATCGACGATGTGGTGGCGCGCGAGCGACTTGAAATCGAGCGCCGGGAAGCGGCTTACCGCGACGGTCGTCCGCCGGCTCGCCTCGATGGGCGCGCGATCATCCTCGTCGATGACGGCCTGGCTACCGGAGCGACTATGACGGCTGCTGTGCGAGCGCTGCGCCCGGTCGCCCGCCGTGTTCTGGTTGCTGTGCCGGTGGCCGCGCCCAGCACGCGCGATGAGTTACGGCGAGAGGCCGATGAGGTGATTTGCCTCGAAACCCCGGAACCGTTCCATGCGGTCGGGGAGTTCTACCGCAATTTCGAACAGACCACCGACGCCGAGGTCCGTGCCCTGCTTGCCCAGGCGCGGAACGAGAGTCACGCGGCGTAAGTCATTGCGAACATTTGGCTTCCGTGTGCGAAAAATGGGGAGTCATGTCTGACGCTGGTGTTCGCGCCTTTGGTACTGAGGTGCTATGGGGGATCGGAAACGCAATCCATACACTGTGGTTGCAGCAAGGTTACAAAAGAAAGAGCTGGGAACGCGGTATGGATCACGTCAGGTTTGGGATCGGCACGGTCTGGATGTTCTTCACCATCGGAGCAGCTGTACTGCTGGGTGCTGAATTCATCTCGCACGAGATTCACGCGTTCATCAAGCATCGGCGGGAGCCCGAAGCGAAATAACGCCTTTGAGCGGGCCACTCCACGTCACACTGATAAAATCGTCTCGATGCCCGATCTGCACGCAGTTCGTCGCTGCGATGCCGACGGATTTTGGGCGGTTAGCTCAGCTGGTCAGAGCGCCTGCCTTACAAGCAGGAGGTCGCAGGTTCGAGCCCTGCACTGCCCACCAAGAGGTCCTTCACTACGTTCAGGATTTCGCCTGCGGGCTCAGACGCCCGCAAAACGGCTCAAGTTCGAGCCCAGCACTGCCCACCATAAGAACAGGGCACAGAGCTCAAGGCTCAGAAGGGGCTCAGGGCTCAAGGAGACGGGCCACCACTTGCTGCCAATGCGATAATCAAATTACGTTCCCATCGCAGAACCTGAATTACCACCCGCCCCTTGGGAATTCGTAGTCTTATGCGCCGCTTTCTCTCCCTCCGCGATTTCGACTGGACGCTGCTGGGCTTCGTGACGATGCTGTCGATCATCAGCGTGCTCGAAATCTACAGCGCCACACTCCACACCAAGTTTCATGGGTTTCAAGAGAAGCAGATTTTCTGGATACTGGGCGGCCTGGTGGCGATGTTCATCATGTCGGTCATCGATTATCACAAGTTGTTGAGCGCCGTTTACTGGATCTACGGATTCTGCCTGGTGTCGCTGGTGGCCGTGCTGGCGGTCGGAACGCGCGTGAATGGCGGCAAGCGGTGGATCAAGCTTCCCGGCGGCGCGCACTTCCAGCCTTCCGAATGGGTCAAGCTGGTGTTGATCGTGCTCGTGGCCCGCTATTTCACCAACCTCTCCAGCCGCGAACCGACCTGGAAGGATATCTTCAAGGCCATCGGCTTTGTCGCGCTCCCGATGTTGCTGGTTCTGAAGCAGCCCGATCTGGGCACAGCGCTGACCTACACGCCGGTGCTGCTGGTGGGCTTGTTCCTCGGCGGCATCGATTGGCGCAAGGGCGGCATTCTGGTGCTGGTCATGCTGCTCGCGGTGGGCGTGGTATGGAAGAGCGGGAAGATCCTTAAGCCGTATCAGAAGCAGCGGCTGACTAGTTTTATGAACCCGGATGCGGATCCGCGCGGCACGGGCTATCAGATTCTTCAGTCCAAGATTGCGGTCGGCGATGGCGGGGTATTCGGGCGCGGGGCCAACCAGGGGACTCAAACCCAGGGAGATTTTCTGCCCATCCCCTACACCGATTTTATCTTCGCCGCATTCAGCGAGGAGCACGGCTTCGTGGGCGCGATCCTCGTGCTCCTGATATACTTTTTAATACTGATGCGTTTGATTCAAAACGCTCAGACAGCTGCGGACCTGCCAGGTTCATTCCTGGTGATGGGCGTGGCGGCGGTGCTGATTTTCCAGATTGCCGTCAACGTCGGAATGGTTCTGGGGCTGATGCCGGTGACCGGCATTCCCCTTCCTCTCATGAGCTACGGGGGATCCTCGGTACTGTTCACGTTTCTGGCTCTGGGCATGGTTATGAATGTCCGCATGAGCCGCTTCGTGAACTAGGGCGGCAAACAGGTTTTTGCAGTCAGGCCCGCAGGGCGGGCGCAGTTTTGAACGAAGTTATTAACCGGCCAGGTGGATCGAAAACGGGCCGGGCAGGATCAGGAATGAGCGCGCAGAGACGGGTAACGGCCCCGCCACTTAAGACGGCTGAAGCGGTCACAAACTCTATGCGCGCGGACAACACTCCGGAAAGAATGCAAATTCCCAGCGAACTTTCCCCGGTCTTCTCTCCCCAGCGCTCCCGAACCGGAGCAGGGCGAGGCGGCACGGGTTGGTGCGCGCACTCTCCCGGCCGCTTGTCTTTAAGCTTCTGATCTTCTCCGGCAATCCGGCTCGTTCCGCCCTGGCGATATTGAGGCGGAATGGCAAAAGAGATTTGCATTTCCAGCACGCCGCATGAAACACGGCTTGCGATTCTTGAAGACGATCAGCTCGCGGAAATCTACTACGAGCGCGAAAACGAATACACACTAGCCGGCTCCATCTACAAGGGCCGTGTCACCCGGGTCCTCCCCGGAATGCAGTCCGCATTTGTGGACGTAGGACTGGAGCGCGACGCGTTCCTGTACGTCACGGATTTCCTCGAAGAGCAGGAAGAGGACTCGGCGGAATTTGAGCGGACGGAGTCCAGTGGCAATGGCCGTCGGCCTCGGGAGGCGCGCGAACCGCGTGAGCCCGTCTCGGCGGCGAGGGAACCGAGTAGCGATTTTTCAGCTGCGGAGGCTCCTCCGCGCCGCAACGAGAGAAGCCAGGAGCGGGGCGAACGCGGCGACGAGTCCGGAACCCGCCGTTGGCATGGACGACGCGGGCGCCGTTTCGGAGGGCGTCAATCTCGCCCCGAAGGACGGCCCGACCAGAGTTCGCTCGAATCACCGGAAGTGGTCGAAGAAGCTATTTCGGCCGAACCGGTCGCACGTCCGGAGCGCGGAGCGCCCGGCGGAATGCCGGCGCAGAAACTTCCCATCGTG
>JBAVUB010000564.1:0-1581 GCA_049696575.1 Acidobacteriaceae bacterium
GTCTCGAGCAGTGCCAAAGGTCATTCGGAGTGGAGTGTAGTGATCGGATCGAGGCGCATGGCCCGCCGAGCCGGAATGTAGCAGGCCGCCAGCGCCACCGCGGTCAGCACCAGCGTGACCCCCCCGAACGTCAGCAGATCGGTCGAGCTCACCCCATACAGCAGCCCTGCCATCAGGTGCGACACGATCGCCGATCCCACCAGTCCCAGCGCGGCGCCCGCCATCGCCAGTCCCAGCCCCTGGCGCAGAACCATCGCCATGATCTTCCCCCTCTGCGCCCCCAGCGCGAGCCGGATGCCGATCTCCCGCGTCCGCTCGCTCACGATGTACGAGATCACCCCGTAAATCCCCAGCGCCGCCAGCAGCAGCGCCGTCACCGCAAACGCCGCCACAATATCCATCGAGAATCGTCTCTGATCCAGCGACCCCGACACCGCTTCGTCCAGCGTTTCCGCCCCGTAAACCGGCAGCTCCGGGTCTACGGACTGCACCATCGTGCGCACCTCTTCCGGGATCGCACTCGCATTCAGGTCTCCACGCAGAAAGATGGCCAGTTCCTTGGGCGTCTCCTGGTACAGGCTCAGATAGATTTGCGGAACCCTCGCGTTCGCCAGCGACTCGGTTCGAGCATTCCCGACCACCCCCACGATCATGACCCAGGTCTTGCTCGCTCGTTGGCCAACCCCAGCCCTCCCACGGCCAACCTTCAGCCGCTTCCCCAGCGGATCCTCGCCCGGCCAGTACGTCTCCGCCATCGCCTGGTTGATCACGGCGACCGGCGGCGCATTCTCGTCGTCGCCGTCGTTGAACAGACGGCCCCGCAGCAGCGGAATCTCCAGCAAATGAAAATATTCCGGCGCAGCTTGCGACCGCTCCACCAGGGGAGTCTGCTTGCTCTGTGTCTGGCGTCCTTCCACGATCAGCGCGCTCCGGTTGCGGTCGTGGTGCAGCGGAATCGACGGCTCCGATCCCAGCGCCGCCTCCTGTACTCCCGGCAACTGGCGCGCACGCCGCAGCAATTCGCGTGCAAACACTGCCTCCTGCGCAGCCGTTCCATAAATGTCCGTCTTCGGATCGTTGGGGCTCGGCAGCCACACCTGAGCCGACATCACTCGCTGCGGATTGAATCCCAGCGGCGCCTTGTACAAATCCCAAAAACTGCGCAGCAGCAAGCCCGCCGCCACCATTAGCACCAGCGACAGCGCAAACTCCGTCACCACCAGCACCCGCCGCGTCCGCGTCTGCTCCGTGGAACCCTTCGACCCGCGCCCCTCCATCCTCAGCGTGTGCGCCAAATCCACCCGCCCCGCCTGCCTCGCGGGCGCCAGCCCGAAAACCACGCCGGCTGCAATCGAAACCACCAGCGCAAACAGCATCACCGTCCAGTTGATCGACAGGTCGTTCAGCCTGGGCAGGCTCTCCGGAATCAGCCGCAGCAAAAATCCCTGCATGCAGAACAGAATCACCAACCCCGCCACTCCCCCCAGCAGCGAAAGCAGCAGGCTCTCCGTCAGCAATTGCCGCACCAGCCGCTTGCCTGCCGCTCCCAGCGCCTGGCGCACCGCCATCTCCCGTGATCGC
>JBAVUB010000565.1:0-1666 GCA_049696575.1 Acidobacteriaceae bacterium
TGCTCCGGGAGCAGGCGTTTTCCCTGGCGTTGCTGGCCAGACTGCGCTCGCGCCAGCCAGGCCTGAAGGTTCTGGTCATCGGTCCGGGTTCGGAGCCGGAGAAGATTCTCGAAGCGATTAACGCCGGAGCCAAGGGTTGGCTGGAAGATACTGCTTCGCCCGCGCAGGTCATGCAGGCGGCCTACGCCATCCTGGGCGGATCCATCTGGGCGCCGCGCCAGGTGCTGGCGACTTTCGTGGATCGCGCCCTCGATACTTCGACTCCACGGCGGCGGCGCCACAATCCGCGGTTTACGGAACGCGAAGAAGAGGTGCTGCAGCAGCTGGTGCTGGCGCGCTCTAATCGCGAAATCGCGCAGGCGCTGAGCATCCGCGAGCAGACAGTCAAGTCCTACGTAGCGCGGCTGATGCGGAAAGTGGGAGTGGGGAACCGCATCGCGCTCTCCGTACAGGCCGCCAGCGGCGCCTGGGGCGAGAAAGACGAGTAGCTGACCCGGTCTGAGCTTGAGTAAACAGAATATCTGTTATCAGACATAAGAACAGCCGCCAGACCCTGCGCCCTTTCTGGACTCAGCTACGCTGGCGCGCGCGAATGAAACTGCCAATCACCCCAGCAGACCGGCCCCCAGCAGCCCGGCCCCGGCCGCACCGTGTCCGGTTTCCACCAGGTAAACGAACGCGCCGATGACCAATGCGAACGAGCTGGCGCCACAAATCAAGGCAATCAGGGCGTACCGATATTCTCTCTCTGCCTCGCGGATCGCCGCGCGCACGATTTCGGCCGGGAGCTTGGCATCTATACGAGCAAAAGGCTGCAGTTGCTCGGGAGCCGGGATCAGGGCCTTCTGACGCTCGGTCACTTTCTATCGGGGATGCAATTCACGCGTGGGCAGAACCGGCACAGCAATCTTCTTGCTGAAGCGCGAGGAGAGCAGGTTCGAGGGGTTAAAGAGCATGGCATCCCCTGCCTTCCCGATGATCACGTCGGGAGCGCCCGGGCGGCGCAGCTTGCCAAACAGGCCGGCTCCGCTGAACCCGTCGAGAAAAGCGTCGAAGATAACTCCGGAGCGAACCACACCCTCCATTCTACCTCCGAGGCGGACACGTACACAGCTTTCCTTTTCGATTACTCGAGGCCTGGGCCCTTTTTGGCTGTACCTTTACCCCCCTTTCTTTTGGGATGCATTCCAGGCTCTTTGGTTCGATCAGCTGCCGTCGGGGTATCCGCCCCGATGCAGCACCATCGGATAATGCGGCAGCGTATCGGGCTTCTGCACCTTCGCCCGCCAGCCTTCCGGATACGGTTCCAATCCCTGAAACAGCGGAGATCCTTCCGCTGTGCCATCTCCGGCCATGCGCTCGAGGACGTCGCGGAGGTTTTCCAGAGTCTTTGCGCCGTAGCGGGAGCCCCAGCGTTTCTCGATCACCTTCAGCAACCGCTGGTAAGCGCCCTGCGCTTGCACACCCGCAGGAGTCAGAAGCAGCATCTTCACCCGGCCGACGGTCTGAACCTTCACGAACCCGCGCTTTGTGAGAAAGCCGACCGCCATGGCGACTGCTTCTTTCGAAATCCCGCCGAGCATAGGCAGCTCGCGGACCGAAGTTCCTTTTTCGTCAACCACGCGCACCACGTCGGCGCAGATGGCGAGCGATACATCCGACTCCC
>JBAVUB010000566.1:0-2083 GCA_049696575.1 Acidobacteriaceae bacterium
GGTTCCTCCCGGCCCTGCTGTTCCTGGTCCGGCTGCTGCTGGCCCTGCTGTTCCTGGCCCAGCCGAGGGCTGTGGCGCAATCGACGATGGCGGCGGGAACGGCGGCGGGGATACGCCCGGAGGGTGAAAGCGGCGGCCATCGGGCATGGTACCCGGAGCCTGCATCACCTGCCCCAGACACGAGCCTGCCAACGCGCATGCCAAAGCGGCAGGAGCCGTTAGGGCGAGCCATCGTGAAAGGTGTGTGAACTGCATCTGACTCTAAGGATTCCCGGCGTGCCCGGCCTTCCCGGCAAGGCCGCCCGTCCTCTGTGTACTAGACTAGCAGTGATTCGAATTCGCTCACTGCGGATTGAGGTAAGTTTGCCAATGCGCTGTCGCTTTTCGATGGATTTTGCCAAAGTGCTGGTGGTGGCCGCGGCTCTGGGTATGGTGCTGCCGGCTTTTGGGGTCTCGTGCATGACCGAGTCGCAAATGAGCGACGCGCAGCGGACCACCCTGCAGCAGTCGGCGCAAATGCTGGGCGACAACGTCAAGGCCGCCAATGCGGCGGCAGTGCGGGCGCAGACCATTGCCGCGGTGGCGGCCCAGTTCGACGGGATTGCCAATTCGATTCAGACGATGAACGCCTCGATCCAGCGTGCGGCCCTGACTGTGGATGCGCTCTACCTGCTGGACGCCACCGATCTGAAGGCGGCCGAGGAGACGCAGTTTTTCTGCGGGGTGACGGGATCGCCGCTGACGGTGGAAATTACGATTCCGGCCCTGCCACCGGGCAAGTATGCGCTGGCGATTCTGCACGCCACCGGGGTTCCGCAGCCCCAGCAGCTTTCTTTGGTGATGCAAAACGATCCAGCCGGCAGCGCGGACTGGAAGCTGGCCGGCTTCTTTACCAAGCCGATGACGATGGGCGGCCACGACGGCGTGTGGTTCTGGAGCCAGGCGCGCGACTACGCCGCGAAGAAGCAGTTGTGGGACGCATGGTTCTATTACCAGACGGCGCAGTACCTGCTGGATCCTGTCGATTTCATCAGCAGCCCGAACCTGCAGAAGCTGCAGCGCGAGGCCGAACAGGCGCGTCCTGCGAACCTGCCGGGTGCGGACCCGGTGCGCCTGAGCTCCGGAACGCAGACCTTCGACATCGTGAGCCTGCACACCGGGGAGCTGTCGAACCAACTCGACCTGGTCGTGACCTATAATGCGACTCCGGGGCAGGATCCGGTGGCGGCGCGGGCCCAGGTGACCGCGGTGATGCGGGCGCTGCTCGAGCAGCATCCCGAACTGCAGACGGCGTTTCACGGCTTGTGGGTCTACGCGGCGACGCCGGGCAACCGGAGTCCTTTTGCCCTGGAACTACCCATGAGCCAGATCCAGACTTCCGCTCCCCCTCCCGGACACAGTTAACCCTCCATAGCAAGGAAGGCAGGCAGGACAGACCGGCATGGCGAGCCGAACGGAAAAGTCTCTCAGCGAAGTGATCGAGCAGCGGCGCGACACGCCGAGTTTTGACGGGAAACCCATTCCCGATGCCGATCTGAAGAAAATCCTTGAAGCCGGGCTGAACATGCCCAGCGGCTTCAACCTGCAGCCGTGGCGATTTGTCGTGGTCCGCGCGCCGGAGCTGCGCCGCAAGCTGCGGGCCGCCAGCTTCAACCAGGCCAATGTTGAGGAAGCTTCCGTGGTCCTTGTCGCCTGTGGCGACAAGGATGGTTGGCGCAGCGACATGGAGGAGATGATCCGCATGGGCCAGGAGCGCGGGATGACGGAGAACTACGCCGAGTCGGTCCGCGTCATTATTCCGGAGATCATGGCCTCGCACTCGAACCTCACGGCGTGGCTTAATCGCCAGGTCATGATCGCTTTCACCGCGATGATGCTGATGGCCGAGACACTGGGCTACGACACCGCCTCCACGGAAGGGTTTGAGCCGGAGAAAATCTGCCTGGCGCTCAACCTGCCCATCAGCTATGAGGTGGTTTCGCTGCTGGGGATCGGTCGGCTCAAAGGCCCTGACAAATATAACGGTGGCCGTTTCAGCATGCAGCGCACCGTCTTTGATGGCGAATACGGCAAGCCGATGAAG
>JBAVUB010000567.1:0-2240 GCA_049696575.1 Acidobacteriaceae bacterium
GTCCGCCACCCCTCAAAAAAACACCTTCACGTTGCCCCTTTTTCTCCGCCGCCGCGCATTCCTGAGTGAAAGCAGTCATCACCACCCATTCCAAAAAGGAGAAACCGCCATGAAATCCCGCATCCGCAGCTTCGCTTTCGTCGCCCTCGCCGCCCTCGCCCTCACCTCCACCCCCCATCGCGCCCAGGCGGCCGCCGATAATTACCTCACCATCGACGGAGGAGGCGGCGGCGATGCGCCCTCCCCGACGCCGCGCCCGCCGAACACCTGGTGGAGCGCCCTCCTCTCGATCGTGGGCCTCTAGGCCGCGTCCTCTCCGCTTTCCCGAAAGTACGCCCGCCCACAACAAAAAAAGCGGGGAGCCCCACCCCATCCCGGCAAGCTGGTTATCGCTCGCCGGAACCGGGAAGGCTCCCCGTAGGTGTAACTCAAACTGCTTACTGCAATAGCTTGGTTACCATCTGCTGTGTGCTGTTCGCCTGTGCCAGCGCACTGATGCCGGTCTGCGTCAGAATCTCGTATTTCGACATGTTCGAGGTTGCCGCCGCATAGTCCGTCGCCGAGATCGTATTTTCCGCAGCGGTGATGTTGGTCATCTGCGAACTCGCGATGTTTGACGCCGCTGTCAGCGTGTTGATGTTCGCTCCCACCTGCCCGCGCATGTACGCGATCCCGGTGATGGCGTTGTCTGCGGTCGCCAGAGCTGCTTCGGCATTCGCCTGGGTGTTCAGGTTCGTGCCCACCATGCTCGTACCCGCGCCCGCCCCCGACGCTACTCCGCCCACCCCCACAATGTTCCCCACCGTCGCGGTAATGTCATTCCCCATCGCGGAGTTAGTTGGCGATGTGCCCACGCTGGCTTCCGACAGCGCGCCCACCGTCACGTTGTAGTTCTGGCTCCCCGCCGTGGTCCCGTCGCCCGTGTAGATGTCGATCCCCCCGTCAATCGGGGTCTCCTGCGATGCCGCCGCCTGCGAAGCCTCCGCCACCGTGAACCCAGTCACTCCAGCTGCCACTCCCGTCGACGTGACCGAGATGTTCAGATCCCCCGTGAGCGCTGAATACGTCACCAGATAGCTCGATCCCAGCGCTTGCTGCACGACTCCGGCCAACGCCGCGGTCGTCAATCCCGTGGTCAGGCTCACCGGAATCGCAGCTCCCGCGCCCGCCGCAGTCGTCGGAGTCACCGTGAAGTTGCCCATCAGCGTGTTCGCCGCGTCGACCACGCTCTCTGCGGTCGTCCCCTGTGACAGTGCGTTGGTGGCGGTTCCGTTGGCGATCGCCACCGAGTTCACTCCGTTCGTCAACCCCTGAGCATTCACAGCGATCGTCAGTTTCCCGGTGCCGCTGGCGTAACTCACGTTATAGTCAGCCGCCGCCACGCCCAGCGCCGCGTTCACCGCGCCCACGAGGTTGGCCGTCGTCAACCCCGCCAGATTCACTGAGACCGGGCTGTTCGACGCGCTCCCGTTGATGGTCGGCGTGATGGTGAATTTGCCCCCCAGCATGTCCCCATCGGAAAAGGTGATTGATGCTGCGGTCGGCGTTGTCTCGGTCAACCCGCTGCCCGATCCCACCAGCCCCGTGATGTTGTCTGTTGCCGCTTGCCCGGTGAGCGCCACCGTCAGCGTGCCGGCGCTGTATTGAACGGTGTAGTCCGGATTCTGACTGCTCCCGTTCAGATCCGTATTCACTACGCTCTGCAGGTTCGCCGTGGTCACGTTCGTCAGCACGATATTCGATGGCATCGTGCCCGAGCCCGACCCCGTCACGTCGATCGTCCCGCTTACCGTTCCGCCGTCGGTCACCGCCATCGTGAACCCCGTCGGAGGCGCCGCCGATCCCGAAGCCCCGGCCGTTGCATCGATTTTCGTAATGCTGTCGCCCGCCGCGCTGGTGCCCAGGGCGATCTGCAATCCTCCGCCCACCGCCGTCACCGCGAAGTCGGAATCGGCATGGCCCGCCGCCGTATTCAGCAATCCCTGCAGGCTCGTCGCCATGGCCGCCAATGTGCTGCCCGTCACCGAGCCCAGCGCTACGCTGATCCCCGTGTTATCGGTGCCGCTCACGTCCGCATCCACCGTCAGCGTCCCCGAGAGCCTCGACCCCGGCACAATCGCTCCCGAAGTCAGGATCGAGTTCACCCCGGCGCCGGATCCCGTCCAGGTAATCCCCGCCGCCGAACCATAGGTTTGCGTCACCGTTGGTGTCGATGCCCCGCTCGCGCCGCCCGCCACGAT
>JBAVUB010000568.1:0-1995 GCA_049696575.1 Acidobacteriaceae bacterium
AACACCACCATCGTCGAAGGCCGCGGCGAGCACAAGGCCATCGAAGGCCGCGTGAAAGAACTCCGCAACCATATCGACAATACCACCTCCGACTACGACCGCGAGAAGCTGCAGGAGCGCCTGGCCAAACTGGTCGGCGGCGTTGCGGTCATCAAGGTCGGTGCGGCTACCGAGACCGAGATGAAAGAGAAAAAGGCTCTCGTCGAAGATGCCATGCACGCGACCCGTGCTGCAGTCGAGGAGGGTATCGTCCCCGGCGGCGGCGTGGCGCTGGTCCGTTGCGAGAAGGACGTCGAAGACCTCATCAAGACCCTGCAGGGCGATGAGAAGATCGGCGCCCAGATCGTTCGCCGCGCGCTCGAAGAGCCTCTCCGTCAGATCGTCGGCAACGCCGGCGAAGAAGGCGCGGTCGTCGTGGGCAAAATCCTCGAAAGCAAGGATCCCCACTTCGGCTACAACGCTCAGACCAACGTCTTCGAAGACCTGGTCAAGGCGGGCGTCATCGACCCCACCAAGGTGACCCGCACGGCGCTGCAAAACGCCGCGTCGATCGCCGGCCTCATGCTCACCACCGAAGCCATGGTTTCCGAAATTCCGGAACCCAGGTCCGCAGCCCCAGCAGGCGGCGGCCACGGTGGCGGCATGGAAGGCATGTACTAAAACTTCGCGTTCAGCGAACCGCGCCTCAGGCGCAAAAACAGCGGGCTTCGTCAAAAGACGAAGCCCGTTTTGCTTTTCCGCATTCTCGAAGCCATCACTTGACAGTGAACCTCTCATATGAGATAGTGATCGCGTTATAGCAGAGAGGGCTTTATGACAATGCTTGTGGTGGAAACAGGGAACAGATTCCTGGCAGCCGATCGCGTATGGATTGCAGCAGCACTACTGCAAAAGGAGAATCCGGGCCGCAAGGACTTCAGTGAAGCGGAAATAGTGACGCGAGGAAAGCGAGAGGGATTTGTCGAAGAGAAGTCGAATGCCTTCTCGGTACATGTTAACCAGCATTGCGTCGCGAATCGGCACCCGAATCCAGGAAACCATCGGATGCTCATTGAGACAGAGAAGGGAAGGAGACGCCTGTACCGCGAGGGCGACCCCCACCGGCCCGGCAGGACTGGCAAGATCACCCCCAAGCGCGAGGAAATCCCTTCCAAATACCATTCCCTGCTTGACTGGTATCAAAAGTGGAGCGCGAGCTCCGGGCGCGGTGGTTCTGGCAATGCCGGACCCGTCATCGATCCGCTCCTCCGCCTGCGCGGTTCGGGGCGCGAAATCTGGAAGCACGAGCACGCGGACGAGTTCGTCCGCAACCTGCGCGAGGGCGGGGAATGAGCCGCGTGTTTTGGGACACCAACCTCTTCATCTACCTGTTCGAAGACTATGGCAAGCACTCCGAGCAAACCGCGGAGCTGAGGAACAAGATGCTGAAGAGAGGAGATGAGCTGCTGACCTCGACCCTGGCCGTCGGTGAACTTCTGACCGGGCCCGAGCGATCTGGAAACAAGCAGCTGAGCCGGGAGTACGAGGAAGCGATTCGCCTCGCGGCCATCATTGTCGGCTTCGACCTGGGCGCCGCACAAAAGTACGCCGAGTTGCGGGCCCGTCCCCCAAAAATTGCAGCCCCAGATGCCATCCAGCTCGCGTGTGCGGCCAGTGCGGGCGTCGACCTTTTCCTTACCAACGACACTCGTCTCCATAATCTCCATGTCGACGGGATTCACTTCATCACCTCCGTAGACCGGGCTCCGCTGTAGAGGGTCAGTTTCCGACCCCGAAACCCAGAAGTTGGCAAATGTGGGATGGCACAAAGGCCCGGATGCCTCGTGTCAGGGCACGACCTTGGTCGTGCCGCAAAGCGTGCAACAGAACCGGGCTTAAGCCCCTGCGGTGGCCTTGAAGGGGCACGGCTTCAGCCGTGCCGCAAAAAACCGGCGCGCGGCGCCCTCCTTGCTGCCGCAGGCCGAGGCGGAGCTCGAAGAGCGCAGCCGGAAATGA
>JBAVUB010000569.1:0-5152 GCA_049696575.1 Acidobacteriaceae bacterium
GACGATGCGCAGAGGTCCCAGAATTCCCGAGGGGAGCGGCTCCAGATGATCCATATCCTGGGGTGCGAAGCGCTTGCCGTAGCGCAGCCAGAGCAACCGGTAATCCGTAGGCGCGCGTCCCGCAAGCTCGTTGATAGCGGTGTTGGCGACGACGATTTTCAGTTCATTGGAGCCGGGGCGCAGAGACCGCCCGATATTCAGCGCGAAGGGTGGATGCCACACCGAGCCGGCCAGCTTGCCGTTGATGTAGACGAGAGCCGCATCGCGGAGCGGCGTGTCAAGCCAGGTGCGCATGCCGGGCAGATTCAGCTTCGCGCGTTCGACTGGCGTTCCCACCCCGAAATCGAGTGTCACTAAGCCGGAGTCCGCAACGTTCTGTGGGATATCGACGGTCCGCCGATATGTGACAGTCCCGGAGTAATACTTCCCTGCCTCATCGTCAGCCCAGGAGTGCAGCGTCTGCATCGTTTCGCTGGCGCTGGTCTTGTCGAATGTGACTTGCCAGTCGTGGCTCAGGTCGATGGGATCGAAATGTATAACGTTCGTCTGCACTTTTCCGGGTTGGGCGCGATCGGTGAAGACGAGCACGCGCGACTCATAGGGAGCAAGTGCAATTTTCAGTACGGGCCCGCTGCCGGCGGCGCGCGAACTCGTTCCGATGAACGGATCCCACCATTCGGCCCCGCGTCTTTCGGTGCGGAAGGTTGCGGTGAAGTTGTGCGGGCGATTGCCAGTGTTCGCAAGGAAATAGATGTCCGCCTCGGGAAGCCGGCGATGAATGAACCCCACCTCCGGCGTCGCCGGATCGAGCGCAACATCGGGCTTCAGAAATGCGGCGATCGCCGCGCCCAGATCCGAAGTGTTCTCCACGAGTTTTGCGGTTTTCGCATCCGGTGCGAAAAGTTCCTGGGAAATCCGCCGAACCGCGGCGGTGTCCCGCGGCGATTCCAGAAATCCTGGAGCACGCGAAGGCAGACCGCGTATTGCCAGAACCACCCCGCCGCCCCGTGCGTAGTCCGCAATCCTGCGACACGTCGCCAGAGGCAGGCGCTCGATATTCGGGATTATGAGAATCGGGTAGTGAATGCCAGCCCGATCGATGGCAGCCGAGTCAATGAAGTCGAAGTTGTAGCCGGCGTCAAGGATCGCTGGTACGAGTTCCGGTCCCAGCAACTTCGGCATCTGATCGCTGACGCTGGCCTCGCCCGCACGGAAGCGCGCCTGCGCATCTTCCTCCGGGAGCAAAACCGCAACGTCATTGGCGGGCTTGCCCTGGCGCAGCAGCCAGCTCATACGGGTCAGGTAACCGGTCACCTCCGGCATCACAATCCACCAGGGATTGTGGTTGTTGAAGACAGCCGCGGCGTAAAACGAATATCCAGGCTCGCCTCCTGACGACGGCGAGTACGGCCATCCGTGACCCACCAGCTGGTTGATGCCCTGCAGGAAAAAGGTGTCTGCCTCGGCTTTCATGTCCAGTGGTGTTGCGCGGAAGGCGGGCGAATGCAACCAGGTCCAGGTTTCCGACGACGTCACCGGTCGGCCGTAGACGTGGCTTGCCGACGTCGCCCAGCGCGTGTAGGAAAAGGGGCCGTGCCACTGCGAACCTTCGCCCTCGGGCAGGTCGACGCGCGCGTTGCTGGAAAGCGTCACGGCGGGGATGCCATAACTCTGCGACCGGAATTTCGTGTGGTGCGCGCGCGCCCACGTGTCGATTGCTCCCAGATAGTTTTCGTCGATGAGTTCCGCCAAGGTACGACCCCAGTCGTAACGCAGGTCCATAGCTTCCGGCCCCGTTCCGCCGATCATCTCAGGGAGGTGTGGCAGTAAATCGTAACCGCGGCGGTTGCGGAATTCGGCCAGGAAGTCGGGGGTCCAGTCGGATTCGTACACTTCGAGGCTGTCGCTGAAGACCGAATACGGTGGATGGTCTCCAAAAGCGCGCACCAGCGGCTCGGCCACGTTCTTCAGGTGATCCCGAACCGCAGTGGCGTTGAGGTGATCGATGACGAAACCCTCGGCCCCGTAGGCCGGGCGCTTCACCTGCTGTCCTGTGCGGCTGGAAATGAAGAACAGCGCGACCTGCGATCCACTCAACCCTGAAGGCAATGCCAGCCGCCCATCCTTAATCTCCTCGACCTGCTGCGCGTGATCCACATCGTAATGCTCCGCCGTTCCCGCCGTGACGAATGCAGCCAGTAGCTTCTCGCCGTTCTCAAGAGAAGGCGCCGCGACTGAGTACCCTCCCGCAGGAACGGGAAGGGCGACGACGCGCAGGCGGCCCGCCGATTCGGTCACGGGAACCCAGGCGCCGCCGTAAGGCCAGCCGCTGCCCAGCGTGATGCTGACGCGCATGCCGAGGTCGTGGCCGGCAGCTGCGGCGAAGCTGACCGTTTTGAGATATTTCGGCGAGAGGAATTTCATGTTCCGGAACCCGGTCTGCGGATCGTCGAGCGCCAGCGGATACACGGGCTGAATCTCTACACCGCCGATGCCCCCGGCCTTCATCGTTTGCAACTCGCGGGCGAGCTCGTCTGGCTCAACGGCAGGGCCGAACCACCACCAGCGCATCATCGGGCGAGCATCGGCGGGAGGTGCAGCAAAGCCGCGGCGCAGAGCGACGAGCGAATCTCCAGATGTTCCGGTGGGAGACGCCGCCTCGTTGCTTCGCTGACTTGAAGCGGCAGGAACCAGCGTGAGGAAGATCGCCACCACGCAGCCAATGATCCGAGGGAAGACAGTCATGGATAAGAAAGATCTCGACAGCGGTCCATCCTACGCCGCCTGGGTTCGTGAGAGTGACCCTTACTGGAAAGTGACGTTGCCCCCGGCCGCTTTGATGATGGACGATCCGTCGCTTGCCTGGACTGTGACCTTCTCGCCGGAGACGTCAGCGTTGCTGATCGCCAGCCCGTGCTGCGCTTCGATCCTGACGTTCTTCAGGATCACGCCGCGAATCGGAGCCTCAGGCAATCCTGCAATGGCGCCGGCCGAAACGATGTCCGTGGCTGTTACATTCACCAGCGCGATGTCGTGAAAATGAGGTGTCAGCCGGGTGACAGGCTGCGCTGGATCCGGATCGGGTGGCAGGATCTTCGGGTAGTACTCGCTGATGATGATGGCGTTCTTCACATTCTTCATGTCGATGTCGCGGAATGTGAGCGCGCTCACATCGTTGCCGCGATCGCGATTGGCCTTGATGCGGATGCCGTTGTCGGTGCCATCGAAGTGAATGCGCTCGGCGCGAATGTTTTGCGCGCCGCCGGCGATTTCGCTGCCCACCGAGAGGCCGTGCCCATGCAGAAACGTGCAATCGGTGATGGTGATATCGCGGCTCGGATCATCAGGACCCTCCGAGTTCGCCTTCCCTGACTTGATGGCAACGTCGTCGTCGCCGACATCCGCGTAGACATGATCGATGAGAACGCGGGACGAGGAGAACGGATCGACGGCGTCCGTATTAGGCGAATGCTGAGGGGCAAGGACCTTGATATTCCGGATCGTCACGTCATTGGAGTAATAAGGAACCAGTTGCCACATCGGCGAATTCTGAATCGTCACCCCTTCCACCAGCACGTGCTGGCAGTGGTCGAAGACAACCAGCCGAGGCCTCGTGTGGTCAGACCCCATGACGCCGTGATCGCCGAAAGCCCGCGCCTCCCGCCACCAGCTTTCCCCGGCTCCATCGATCACGCCTTCGCCCGTAATGGACACGTTCGTCGCATTGGTCGCACTGACCAGCGACTGCCGGCCAGGCGCACGGAATTCAGTTATGGCTGGATAGTCCTGGTGATCGGCGGAGCCCAGCAGTGTAGCGCCCTTGTCGAGATCGAGAGTGATGTTGCTCTTCAGGACGATAGGCGCGCTCAGCCACGTGCCTGCGCTGAGCCGCACTGTGCCGCCTCCATGCTGTTCACAGGCATCGATGGCCGCCTGGATCGCAGCCGTGTCTTTCGAAACACCGTCGACTTTCGCGCCGTAAGCATGCGGATCGCAGGTTGTCGATGACGACAGGGCGCTCACTGGAGACGCTGTCGATGCAGCCGTCAACGCGAACCCTGCAAGCAACCATGAGAAGAGCAATTGGGATCGAATCACGAGGTTCCCTCACCAGCGAACAAGTCGGATTGCGAAGCCAATGATACGCTGGAACGGACTCAGTGGTCATACCACTGGGCCCAAAAACCGATTTGCAATCGGGACATTCTTTCTGCAAGGATCGTGCCGCTATGAATTCATTCCAGTCGAATCGTCGGGAACTTCTTCGCGTGGGTACCCTGGGTCTGGGCGCGGTTGTCGGCTCCATCGTGCCCGACGTGCATGCTGCTTCTCACGCGCCGTCGCCTGCACCGGCACCGGGAATCTTCGACGTCCGGACCTATGGCGCCGTGGGCGACGGCAAGACAGTCGACACGCCTGCCATCAACAAAGCCATCGACGCAGCAGCAGTTGCAGGCGGGGGCACGGTGGTTTTTCCCGCAGGAACCTGGCTGAGTTTCTCGATTCACTTGAAGAGTCACGTTGGGCTCTATCTTGCGCAGGGAGCAACCATCCTCGCGGCGGATTCGCCGCTGCCGGGCGGCACGACCGGCTATAACGGCGGGACCTACGACGCAGCCGAGCCGAATGCTCCCTGGGAGGACTATCAGGATTACGGTCACAACCACTGGCACAATTCGCTGATCTGGGGCGAAGGCATCACGGACATCAGCATCACCGGGCCGGGCACGATCTACGGCAAGGGCCTCAGCTTCGGTGCCAACCGCACCGCGCGCGGGAACTATCCCATTTACGTCGCCGAGCAGGCCGGCGTGGGCAACAAGAGTATCGCCCTGAAGAACTGCCATAACGTGCTGCTGCGCGATTTTTCCATCCTGAAGGGCGGCCATTTCGGGCTGCTGCTGACCGGCGTCGATAACCTGACCATCGACAACCTCACCATTGACACCGATCGCGACGGCATGGACATCGATTGCTGCCGCAACGTCCATGTCTCTAACTGCACCGTCAATTCCCCGTGGGACGACGGCATTTGCCCGAAAAGCAGTTATGCCCTGGGCTACGCCAGAGCGACGGAAAACGTCACGATCACGAATTGCTATGTGACCGGTGATTATGAGCTGGGCACGGTGCTCGACGGCACGTTCAAACG
>JBAVUB010000570.1:0-6148 GCA_049696575.1 Acidobacteriaceae bacterium
CGGAGAATGGATTGCCATCGACGGCTCGAAGTTCCGGGCGGTGAGCAGTGTGAGCAGCGTGCAGGAGCGGGCGGCGGTGAAACGTTATCTGGAGAGTATGGAAGCCGCCGACCGCGAGGACGAACCCGTGGTGGAAAACAGTGCGGTGGCGGTGGCGGCGGCTCTGGAGAAACTGCGTCGCCACGCCGAACCGGAAGCCGGTTTTATGAAGACGACGCAAGGCCTGCTTCCCGCCTACAACGTGCAGACGGCAGTGGACGCGGAACATGGGTTGATTGTGGCGCAACAGGTCACCGACGCGGCGAGTGACAATCGCAGTCTGCTGCCCATGGCCGAAGCCGCGCAACAAGCCGTGGGCCAGCCATCCGCGCCCCTCCACGTGGTGGCCGATGCCGGCTATTCCAACGGAGAACAGGCGGCAGCCTGCGAGAGCAAAGGCATTTTGCCGCACATACCCGCCCACCGGGGGGTGAATGCTCAAGGCGGCGGCAAGTTGTTCGACCGCACCGCCTTTCAGTACCAGGAACAGAGCAACACGATGCGCTGTCCGGCTGGACATACGCTACGCAGTGATGGCCGCAATGGGCGCGCCATCGTCTATCTCGGTCGCGCGGAAGTGTGCGGTGCCTGTGCTCTCAAGCCGCAGTGCACGGTGAGCCCACGTCGCATCGTCCACCGGCACGTGTATGAAGACGCCCTGCAGCGCATGCAGCAACGCGCTACTCCAGCAGCCATGCAGTTGCGACGACGCACGGTCGAGCATCCTTTCGCCATTCTCAAGTACGCCATCTTCGGCCATCCCCGTTTTCTGCTGCGCGGACTGGAAGGAACGCGTTGCGAGATCAGCTTGGCGGTGATGGCTTACAACTTCAAACGCATACTGAAACTGATGGGCGGAGCGGCCTTAAAGACCGCTCTGGCAACTGTGTGAGCCATGCTTTTGTTGCCCGCCGTTTTTTTTGCCGTGCTTCGGCCCGCACCCTATCACCAGATTCCTTCGTTGGAACGCGAATCCAACTGAGTTTCGTAACAGCCTCAAAAACGTAAAGGTGGGCCAGCCACCTAAATCCTCTTGACAACCGAAATTCCCGGCGGATAATTGCGTCACTGAGACTCACGCGTACGGTCGAGCCCCAGCGACCCCAGGGAACCCGTCTCGAAATTCTATTCAGAATGAGGAGGTGCCCCCATGAAATCCGCCGCCAAAAGCGTATTTCTATCGATTGCACTTGCAGCAGCGCTCGCCCACGCACAAACCTTAAAAACCCCCATTCAGCATGTGATCATCGTAGTGCAGGAAAATCGCACACCCGATGATCTGTTTCAGGATCCCAATCTCACGAACAACGGCGCCGACATCTCGAAGTTTACGGATGGTGCGATTCCGGCAACCCGCATCCGGGCTATTGGAACGACACTGCCATCCTGATTACCTGGGACGATTGGGGCGGCTTTTACGACCACGTGAAACCATTCGAGGCGCTTATCGACCAGTCGGGAATTTGGGGTTCAGGCTACGTGGCCGGATTCCGCGTGCCGCTGCTCGTGGTCTCAGCCTACACCCCCAAGGGCTATATTTCTGGGCCTTGCTTCCCCTCCACCGACGGAGTAAACAATAACGATGTCTGCTTGAACGATAAGCCGCCGTACCAGCACGATTTCGGCAGCATTCTCAATTTCACTGAGTATGCACTGGGGCTGCCGCAGGGAGGGATCAGCTCGACGTGTCTCCCTAACAACAAGTGGTGTTTCGATGACTACTGGGCGCCCGATTACTGGGCCAACGGAAGCTGCAACGGGAACCAACAGCAATGCCCCTACGGCCTTTCCGACTTCTTTAATTTTACTGCAGGCCCTCGGACATTCACGCCTGTTCAATCGCTCACCTACCATAGCCAACAGGACTTCATCAACCTCGTGGGTGGCCAACCGGAAGACCCGGACGAGGAGACTCCATGAGAAACGGCCAATTCTCGCCGCGTACCTACAGAGCAGCAGCCTTGCTGCTGCTCTGCGTTTCACCCGCCCTCGGGCAAGGCAAACTCAAGGTGTTGTACAACTTCAGGGGTGGCATTGTATCAGCGCCGCACGCTGGAGTCATCCTCGACCACAATGGCAGTCTCTACGGAACTGCTGGGGGTGGGGTCTACAAACTGACGCGGCAGGCGGATGGCCAGTGGACGGAGAGCGTGCTGCACAGCTGGTATCACACGGGGATATGGGCAGGATTGGTGGCCGATACTCAAGGAAGCCTATATAGCGCGACCATTTCTGGCGGCACGGACAATAACGGTACGATATTTGAACTCCACCGCGCCGCCGGATGGAAGGAGCAAACCCTATACAGCTTCGGGAGCAACGATGCGTGCTGTCCAAGGTACACCTTGCTCCGCGACCATGCTGGAGATCTCTACGAGGCAGACGGGCTCGCTTACGAGATATCACAGGGCACCGACGGCCGTTGGCATGAAAAAGTGCTTTATCGGTTCCAGGTAGGCACTTCGGACGGATGGAATCCAGTGGGCACGCTGGTCTCTGATGCCAAAGGCAACCTCTACGGCGCCACCGAATTCGGCGGGATTCATCCGTGTCCGTCGGGCGGAGACGGTTGCGGCACGGTTTACGAGCTAATGCGGGAACCCGACGGCAAGTGGCAGGAGCGAATTCTGCACCGCTTCGACCAGTTCAAAAATGATGGTGAGCTGCCGCTAGTAGGCCTGGTGATGGATAGCCAGGGGAATCTGTACGGTACCACGACCCAGGGCGGCAGCGTGCACGACCACGGGCAGTGCTTTGTCGGTTGCGGGACGGTCTTTGAGCTCAGTCCCCAGCCTAAGGGAGAGTGGAAGGAGACGACCTTGTATAATTTCTGCCAAGACAAGGGCTGCCTGGATGGGGCCGGAGGTCTGCAGATTCTGCTGGACGGGGCAGGCAATCTCTATGGCATCTCCGGAGGCGGGCTTGGGCCGTGCAACGGGGGTTGCGGCATGGTGTTCAAGTTGAGCCGCGGCACCAACGGGAAGTGGACGCACCGGGTATTGCACCGCTTCAGCGGCCCGGACGGAGGAGTTCCTGAGGGTCTGACCATGGGCCCCGGTGGCCATCTTTACGGCACCACCTTCTGGGGTGGCAAGTACCTGTACGGGGTGGTGTACGAAATCACGCCATAGAGGAACGCCGATCCAGTCCCTCACCTACCACACGCAGCAGGATTTCATCAACCTCGTGGGCGGCCAACCGGAAGACCCGGACGAGGAGACCCCATGAGAAAGGGCCACTTCTCGTCCGCGGCATACGGAGCAGCGGCAACGCTGCTGCTTTCGGCCCTGAGTGCCTTTGGGCAAACCAATTTCAACGTGCTCTATAACTTTAGGGGCGGCACGGACGCGGCGGCGCCGACCGCCGCGCCCATCCTGGATCGCAGCGGGAACGTGTATGGCACAGCGAACGGCGTCAAAAGTTGGGGCACGCTCTATAAGCTGACTCGGCAGGTTGACGGCGACTGGACAGAGACGGTGCTGCACCGGTGGTACGGGTACGGCGACAACATATCTGGAGGGCTTGTTGCCGGCCCGCACGGAAATATGTACGGAACAGTCAACGGGCGGTACGGCCCATTGTTTGAGCTCGCTGCAAGCGGGCGCGTGAAACAATACGTCCTCCCGGTCGGCGGCTCTCTGGCCACCTTGCTGATGGACGCGGCTGGAAACCTGTATGGGCCGGGCCGTGGCGATGTGTTTAAGTTGACCCGAAACTCACAGGGTTGGAAACAGAAGGTAATTCACCACTTCCAGTGCGGGGGCGCCGACGGATGCGACCCGGTGGGCACGTTGGTCTCCGACGCGCAAGGCAATCTTTACGGTGCGACCATGGATGGAGGAATTTACCCACCCATGTGCGATTCGGGTGGTCGAGGCTGCGGCACCGTCTACGAACTGTTGCGCGCGGCAGACGGCAGGTGGAAAGAACGCATCCTGCACCGCTTCGCTCAATTCAAAAACGATGGTGAGCTTCCCATTGGCGGGCCCGTAATGGATGCCAAAGGAAATCTCTACGGAACCACGGCCCAAGGGGGCAGCGTCAGAAACAGCGGCCAGTGCTTGGTGGGCTGCGGCGTGATCTACGAACTCAGTCCCGATGCCAAGGGCTGGAAGGAAACCATCCTTTACAGTTTCTGCCAGGCTGAGGGCTGTACCGATGGCGCGGGCGGGGTAGCTCTCGTACCGGACGGAGTAGGGAACTTCTACGGGGTTGCTGGGGGAGGGATCGGGCCGTGCGACAACGGCTGTGGCGTGGTCTTCAAGCTCAGCCATGAGATGAACGGGAAGTGGAGCTACCACGTTCTGCACCGTTTCAGCGGGCCGGACGGAGGTCATCCATATGGCGGAGTGACGTTGGACGGAAAAGGTAGCCTCTACGGCACCACGTTCTGGGGCGGCAAGTATCTCTACGGCGTAGTCTACGAAATCACGCCGTAGTAGGAGGGTTGACCTGAATGATTGGGACAAACCTGGGGACAGGAAGCTGTGAAGAAATTGTCTTTTCGAGCAACCGGAAGGACCGACGCCAATCACTTGAAGTGCTTCGGGCTTCCGACAACACTCGCGTTCACACACTTTTTGTTTCCGTCGTTGAGCGATCCTACGCTGGCTGGACTTGCAGTGTTCGCTTTAGGCCGAACCATCTCGTCAGGTTGTAACTTAGACAGGCCCAGATAGCCTCCATGGCTACTTTCACGCGGCCTCGGCAGCGAAACTGCCGCAGTCCGCAACGCTCTTTGATCCAGGCGTGCGGGAACTCGGCGATCTGCGAGCGTCGCGCGTAGATTTGTTTTGCTTCCTCGGTAGCCATCTTCTGCTTGAACGCGGTCGTCGCAGATGGTTCTTGCAGGCGCGTGATCGAGCGCCGCCACTCCGGCCGGGCCCGTTGTGGCGCGCACTGATCGCGCAGCGGGCAGTGGGGGCAGGCCTTCTTCGGGGCGCGGTAAACGTGGGTGCGAACCCCGTTGTCACGATTCAGCAGCGCGTGATGCGTGAGCGTTTGTCCGGCCGGACAGGTAAACCTGTCCTGCGCGGCATCGTAAGGAAACGCGCTGGCGAGGAACTCGGCGTGCCAGCCCTGCGCATCGCGTTCCACCGCCCGCCAACTGTCCTGCCAAGACCCGTAAAAGTCCACTCCGTGATCGGCGGCCGCCTGCACCGAGGCGTGGTTGGTGTAGTCGCCATCGGCCACGATCTGTTTGGGCTTGCGTCCCAGCGTCGTTGCGCAGCGTTCCAGTGCCGGCTTCATCTGCCGGTAGTCGATGGCATCGGTCGTCGCCTCGACGTTCACCACGATCCCGTGTTGCGTGTCCGTAAGCAGTTGCAGGTTGTAGCTGGGGACGGTGCCGCCTTCGCCGTTGCGCATTACGTGCGCCTCGGGATCGCTGCTGGAGGCGCGGGCCACGAACCGGTAGCGCTCGTGTTTTTTCTCCTGCTGCAGACGCTCGACTTCGCGCACCGCCGCTTCCAGGCGACTGACTCGTTGCCGTGCGGCACGTCGCTGCGCCGCTGCCCGACGGCTCGCGCTCTTCTCTTCTTCCTCCACCTCTGCGTTCAGCCATCGCACCTGCTCGCGCGCCAGCTCCAGGTGCGCCGCCAGCTTCTCTTTGCGCCGGAAGCTGTTGCCGCCCGCATTGGCCTTGATCTTCGTCCCGTCCAGGGTTACCCGTTCCAGCGTGATCAGCCCCTCGGCGCTCATCATGCCCAGTACCTGCACGAACAGATTGTCCAGCGCTGTTTTATGATCGGAACGGAAGCCCGACAGCGTCCGGTGGCTGATCGCCTGCAATCCGCACAGCCACTGGCAGCCCGGCTCGTATTCACACTGCCGCGCCAACTCCCGCGCCGAACTCACGCCCCGGCTATAGGCATACAGCCACAAGCTGATCAACAACTGCGGGTCGGTGTGCTCCCGCCCGGCGCGCCCTTCCACCGCCTCGATCTGCGCGTGATAGAGGCTCAGGTCCAAGCGGCCGATCAGCTGCCAGATCAGACGTGCGCTATGCTCTTCGTCGATCAACTGTTCGACATCGATGCTGCGCAGCACAAGTTGTTGTCGATTGATAGAGGCAAGTCGCGGTTCAGCAGGCACGCCGTGGTCGCTCACA
>JBAVUB010000571.1:0-4276 GCA_049696575.1 Acidobacteriaceae bacterium
GGATCGCAGACCGAGGTGGTGCAGGTCAATGCGGCCGCGGTCCAGGTGGACACCAGCCAGATGCAGCTGAGCAACGTGATCAACTCGCAGCAGATGGAAGAGCTGCCGCTGATCGGGCGCAACTTCACAGGTTTGGAGCTGACTCTGCCGGGCGTGCAGGCCTCGAGCGATCGCTTCGGAACCTATTCGGTGAGCGGCGCGCAGACCCAGCAGTCGAGCTTCCTGATCAACGGCGCCGACACGAATGACATCGCGCTGAACACGCTGGTGATCGCGCCGAACCTCGACGCCATCGACCAGTTCAACCTGATTGAAGGCCCGCTGAACGCCGAGTATGACCGCAACTCGGGCGGCATCGTGAGCGCCACCCTTAAGGAAGGCACCAACCATTTCCACGGCGATGCGTTTGAGTTTTACCGCGACACATTTCTGAACACGGCCAACTTCTACCAGCACACGCTGACCGGCACCGCCAAGGTGAGCAAGTATCACCAGAACTGGCCCGGTGGCACCATCGGCGGCCCGATCCTGAAGGACAAGATGTTCTTCTTTGGCGCCTACCAGCGCGTCAGCCAGATCACGCCAGAGGCCGGCGGTAGCGTGGGTGTTCCCTCTGCGGCCGAACTGGGCGGCAACTTCAGCGTGGACGCCGGACCGGCAGGCACCCCGCCGACGATGACCAACCCGACATGGGGTGCGTTTACGGCGACCCCGATTCCATCGACCATCGTGATTCCCGGCTGCGCGGGCGATACGTGGGCGCAGTGCGCCTACGCGAATGGCGGCGTGTTCCCGGCGTCGGCCATTAGCCCCATCTCGAAGGCTCTTTCGGCGAAGTACATTCCGGCTCCCAACAGCGGCACCTACGGGTACGTCTTTAGCCCGACGGTACCGGAGACGATCCCGCAGTACATCCTCCGGGTCGACTATGCTCTGAACCCACAGAACCAGTTCTACGGGATCTACATCGATCACAGGTTGACCGAGATGGAGACGCTTCCGTTCACGGGCGCCACGCTGCCAGGTTTCGGCGACAAGGACACCGAGAATATCCAGCAGATCACCTTCGACTTTGTGCACCAGTTCAGCCCGACTCTGGTGAACGACCTGGCCGCCCATTACACGCGCTTCAATTTCGACGCAGTTGAGCCGCAGACCCCGGCGGCACCGTCCAGCGTGGGCTTTAACATCACCCCGGAAAACGCGAAGGGTGAAGGCTTGCCGGCCATCTCTGTGAGCGGGCTCAACGGAGTCGGCTTTACCCTGGGCTTCAGCACCAACGGACCTCAACCCCGCATCGATCAGGCGCTTCAGCTGGACGATTCCGTTTCCAAGGTGATCGGCCGCCATGCCCTGAAGTTCGGGTATGAAGGGGAGCGTTTCAACGTCTCCAATCCATTCTCCGCGAGGAACAACGGCGCCTTCGGTTTCGACAACACCAGTAGTCCGTTTACCAGCGGCGACGGCGCGCTGGACTACCTGCTGGGCGTTCCCGATACCTATGGTCAGGGTTCTGGAGCCACCATTCAGGCGGATGCGTTCCTGAACTACTTCTTCGGGCAGGACACGTGGAAGATGTCGGACTCGCTGACGCTGGACTACGGTCTGGCGTATTCGATCGATACCCCGCTGCGCAACCACCAGTACGGCGGCGAAGGTATCGCCTGCTTCAACAACGGGTTCAACTCCACACTCTTTGGCGGGGCGCCGACCGATATCGCGTATCCAGGTGAAGGCGGCTGCAATAACTCCGGTCAGGCAACGACCCGGTACTCCGAGTTCGGGCCACGGTTCGGGTTCGCGTGGGCGCCCAACGCGGGCTGGCTCTCAGGTGGGGAGAGGAAGTTCGCGGTTCGCGGCGGGGTCGGCATCTACTACAACCGCACCGAGGAAGAGTCGTCTCTGCAGACGCTGGAGACGCCTCCTTTCGGCCTGACCTCGAGCGGCGTGCTGGACTATGCAGTCAGCGATTCGACGGTCACCGGTCCTTCCTTCGCCAATCCGTATCAGGACATCAGCACGGGTACGGTGTACTCCAACAAGTTCCCGTACGCCTTCCCGCATAAGGGCCAGACGATACCGGCGGCAACGTGGAACGCGCTGGAGCCGTTCGATATCAGCACCTACGGACCCAGCTTCCGCGCGCCCTACGCAGAGAACTTCCAGCTCGGCATTGAGCGTCAGTTCCCGTCCAACATCGTCGCGCGCGTGAGCTATGTGGGTTCACTGGCGCGGCACAACCAGATCACCTACGAGAGCGATTACGAAACGGTGGCGGGTCATGCCGCGTGCCTTGCCGATCCGACCTGTGAGGCGGACCGTAACTACCAGCCGCTGTACTTCCCTCAGTACACGGTCGGCAATGATGGCGCCCTCGCCAGCGTGGGTACGGTGGGCTCCTATGGCTCCTCCAGCTACCACTCGTTGCAGGCTTTCGTACAGAAGGGCGTGACGCATGGGCTGTTGTTCCAGGCGGCTTATACCTATGCGCATTCTCTGGACAATGGGTCGAGTTTCGAGAACGCCGGCTTCGGCGAGAGCGGAACGCGCGGCTACAACCAGTTCGATCAGGCGCTGAACTATGGCGATTCCGCGTTCGACGTACGGAACCGCCTGGTATTCTCGCCGCTGTATGTCGTGCCGAAGTTCACCGGCAGCGACTACTCGGCAAAGAACATCGCTCTCTCGGGCTGGGAAATTTCCGGCATCCTGACGCTGGCGCAGGGCTTCCCGTATGACATCTCGTATGCGGGTGGGACGTCGCGTTCGCTGTGGTGCGCGGCCGGCGTGAACTTCTACGCTTGCCCGGACGTGCCGGAGCAGCTGGCGCAAATCACCCATGGCAATCCGCGGATTCGTAACGCCAACGGTTACAGCACCTACATCACGAACGCGACGACGGCGTTCACGTCGGAGCCGCTGGGCTCCTTCGGCAACGTACACCGCGATCCGTACCATGGACCGGGACTCAACAACACCAACATGATCCTGGCCAAGAGCTTCATCATCTCGTCGGAGCGGGGCATCAGCCTGGAACTGCGCATGGAGAGCGACAACGTCTTCAACCATACACAGTTCAACAACCCCACGAGCACGTATGGAAGCAGCGTTTTCGGTCAGATCTCCGGAGCGGCTGCGGGCCGTCAGTCCCAGCTGGGAACGAAGATCTACTTCTAGCCGTTACCGATCACTCAGAACAAAAGGCGCCTTCGGGCGCCTTTTCTTTTTGGAACTGCAGGGAATCCGGGGTCAGGTTGCGGATTGGGGTCCGGGAGGCTAAATCCAGGCCTCTGCAGGAGTTTCCGCATGGGACGTAAATGTCACTCAAATGTCATCTGAAATCGCGGAGAAAACGTGACGTTTCTATGAATTTATGGATTCAATCAGACCCATGCGGTACTTAAGTACTTGATTTCAGGTGTCCGGAAATGGACTCATGATTGCAAGGGTGGGACCAGAAAGCCTTCCCCAGCACAGGTTTGCTGTTCTCGCCCCGTAGCGATTTCTGGTTTATGCACAAATCAGTACCTGCTTAGGTTTCATAAAGCAATGGTGGGAAAACAGGTCTTTTCCATAGCGGAGAGGACTTGGTCGTTCATTCCGGGCACCCCAGGTCGTCGCCCGGTGGTCGTGAATGATGCAAGCGGGATAACCCTTTGATGGAGGAGCTGTGATGAGGCAACTCAAGCTAAATTGGGTGATCGTGACGGTCGCGGCCGCATTTTGGGCCTGTACCGGCATCGCGATCCAGGCATTTGGCCAGGCAACGAACACGGGCACGGTGGTCGGCTCGGTTTCCGATCCCAGCGGGGCGCTGGTACCGGGCGCAACGGTCGTGCTGACGGATCTGTCAGCGGGCGTGAAACTCCAGGACGTGACGAACGCGTCCGGGAAGTTCGCCTTCACCACGGTGCCGCCGGGAACCTACGACATCACCGTAACCAAAGCGGGATTCTCGACGGCGAGATCCGAGGGCGCGGTGGTGAACATTGGCAGCCAGCTGACCCTCAACATGAAGATGAAGGTGGGCGGCGGCACGGAGACGGTCGAAGTGCAGTCGATCGGCACCGAATTGCAGACGCTCAACTCCACGGTGGGCCAGACGATTTCGCAGGAAGCGATCAGTTCTCTGCCCAGCCTGAACCACGACGTGAACACGTTCACGTCGATGCAGCCGGGCGTGGACCCGAGCGGCAGCGTGGCGGGAGCGGTCAACGATCAGAGCACCTTCCTGCTGGATGGCGGACAGATCACGAATGACATGGACGGCAGCATG
>JBAVUB010000572.1:0-3963 GCA_049696575.1 Acidobacteriaceae bacterium
CGTCGCCTTCCTGCCCAGCTTCACGCTCACGCTCTCCGTGTGCCCATCTTCCACCGCCACGCGATTGCAGTGCGCCGTCATCTTCGCTGGCAGCGGTTCCACCACCCGCCCGTTCAGCCGCCCCAGCAGCTTCAGCGTCTCCGCCTCCATCTTCTCTTCTTCATTTTTGATGAACGGCACCACATTCCCCAGAATGTCCAGCGAAGCCACGCCCGGATACCCCGCCCCGCTCACCGCCTGCATCGTGCTCACAAAGATCGCCTCGACACCAAACCGCTCCACCAGTGGCTTCAGCGCCATCACCAACCCAATCGCCGAGCAATTCGGATTCGTCACAATATACCCGCCCGACTCCCGCCGCCACGTCTGGTTCTCCACCAGCGCCAAATGCTCCGCATTCACTTCCGGAATCACCAGCGGCACCGACGGCTCCATCCGGAACGCGCTCGAGTTGGTGATCACCGCGCATCCTGCCGCGGCAAATTTAGGCTCCATCTCGCGCGCAATCTCTGCATCCAGCGCGGCAAAAATCACGCGCGGCGCACCCTCCGGCGTCGCTGGAGAAACCGGCATCGCGGCAATCCGCTCCGGCAGCGCCGTATCCAGCTTCCACCGCACCGCCTCACCGTACAACTTCCCACTCGACCGGTCGCTCGCCGCCAGCCACCCCACTTCAAACCAAGGATGGTTCTCCAGCAGCTGAATAAACCGCTGCCCCACCATCCCGGTAGCCCCCAAAATCCCAATCTTCTGCCGCATCACCGTCGCCTTCGCAGATACACGCCACCAGCCACACGACACACAAAACGGCCCTGCCCAATGGCTGTGTCGATAGTGTAAATGCTGCGTTGGCCCGATTATCCCGCAAGCTCGACTCGAAAGGCTGAACCCCGCACCAGCCTCAGTAACTTCAGTTCGAAGAAGCGGCCTTCTCCGCCGCCTCACGGTTGACCTCCGCCAACAGCGCCACAGCAGCCAGCCCGACGAGCACGTCGACCACGCACTCCATCCACCAAAGCGGCACTCGGACGCGCGGCAGGAAATAACGGAGCGGAGGTAGCAGAAACACCCCAACCAGGGCCCAATAGAGTCCCGCCTCTGCCTTGCTGCTCGCCGCAGGAATCAAAGCCCCAAAAAACCAAAGAAGGCCCACATCGACGACCGCGCTTAAGATCCAGCCGGCCGTGCTAGCTCCCCAGAAGGGAACCAAAGTCAAGGGGGAGATGATGCAGTATGTTGAGTCTCTGCGAAGGATGCCGGATTCGTGACACCAGGTCGAGCCCACAGAAAACAATCATGAGAATCGGAAACAGTCGACCTCGCAGCGTCTGTATCTGCGCCCGACCCTTCGCTCTTATCATCCGGCATACGCCGCAGGTATAGTTGGCGTCTCACGGTGGCGTGCACCACACCCGCGCTCGCGCCACGTCGCACGTTTCTGCGTTCAAAGCCCGTCGGCCGTCATAAGATGCGCGGCAAAACCGCAAATTGGCAGCCCCCGCCCGCTGCCTCCCGGCCAGGTTCACCCCACAGCAAGAAGCTGGCACCTTCCGACCTACCCTCGTCAATCAATTTCACTCTGTCCTCGACCCAAAGTACTGTTACATCGCCGCAGGTGTCCCGACTTGGGACGGAGCGGGCACCTCACTCCCGCGACAGCCGAAGCAACCTGCACCCTCCACCCTGATCTAACACGTGAAATCCTGCGTCACCGCCCCTGCGCCGGAACCCTCGCGAACCGACTCCCGTACATTGTCCCTATGACCGATGACGCGAGGCCCGCGCAGCCCGACCGCACCACCACCGCCCTCCTGCTCCTGCTGGCCGCCATGACGATTGCGTTTCACTGGGTCATCGGCAATCGCTACGGATTCCATCGCGACGAGCTCCAGTTCCTCTTCGACGCCCGTCATCTGGCGTGGGGCTACGTCGCCTACCCGCCGCTGACGTCGTTTCTGGGCCGCATCGCCATCGCGCTCTTCGGCATTTCACCCGCAGCCTTTCGTCTTCCTGCATCCATCGCCGACGCGGCTTCTCTCGTTGCCATCGCCCTGGTCGCCCGGCTTCTCGGCGGCCGTCGCGCGGCGCAAACCATCGCCTTCCTCTCCGCTCTGGCGGTCTCGCTGGTGCTTGGCTCGCTCATGCAATACGTCTCCTTCGACTACCTGTCGTGGGCCCTGGTGGCGCTTTTCATCGCAATGCTGCTGCGGACCGGCGATGAACGCTGGTGGCTCGCAGTGGGAGCAGCGGTCGGTCTCGGCATTCTCTCCAAATATGCGATTGCCTTTCCCGTGGTGAGCCTCATCGCTGGCCTCGCGATCCTTCCCTCCCAGCGCCATCATCTGCGCAGCCCCTGGTTCTGGTTCGGCGCCGCACTGGCACTCGTCGTCGCCGCGCCCCATCTGCTCTGGGAAGCACGCCACGGTTTCGTCACCATCCAGATGGAACGCTCCGTCCACGCTCGCGACATCGGTGAGGGTCGCGCCCAGGGCTACTGGACCGGCCAGCTCAAATTCTGCGCCCTCGGGCTGCCCATCGCGCTCGCGGGACTCTGGTGGCTCCTGCGCCATCCCCGATTTCGACTGCTCGCGTTTCTTTACCTTGGACCCCTGATTCTCGTGGCCCTGGCAAAAGGCCGCGCCTATTACGTGCTGGCCGGCTACGTGCCTCTGTATGCAGCGGGCGCGGTTTGGTGGGAAGAGATGCTCAGCCGCCGTCCGCGCGTCGTGCGATACGCCGTCTGGACCGTCCTCTCGCTCGCTCTTCTGCTCGATGCGGCCGCCTTTTCCCGAGCCATGCTGCCCGTTGCCCACGTCGGGTCGCGTCTTTTCCGCTGGCAGATGGAGCACAGCAGCGACCTCGCCGACGAAATTGGCTGGCCCGATCTCGTCGCCGACGTAGCCGCGGTTCGCGATCAGCTTTCCCCCGCCGATCGCGAGCGCTTGGGCATTCTCACTGGCAATTACGGCGAAGCAGGCGCGCTGGCGCTCTATGGTCCCCGTTATCGATTACCCGAACCGATCAGCCCCGTCAACTCCTTTTACAGTCGCGGCTACGGATCACCCGCTCCCGAAACAGTAATCACCCTGGGATACGGTGCGGAGCAACTGTCGCAGGACTTCGCAACCTGCAGGCTTGCTGGCCACGTGCACATTCCCTATGGCGTATTGAATGAAGAGTCGAAGGACCATCCCGACATCTTTGTTTGCAGCCAGCCGAAGCCCGGCTGGGATCAGCTCTGGCCGAAACTGCATTCCTTCGGATGAAGCGTCAGTTTGCCGGTCTCGCCGCGACCAGGCGGCTGCCGGTCCTGCCGCGATCGCGCGCACACATCCTCAAAACAAAACCGAGTTCTCGATACTCAACTGAGTTCTCGATGCAAAACCGAGTTCTCGACATAAAACCGAGAACCCCGCCCGCTCCCCCGGCCAGGTTCACCCCACAGCAAGAAGCTAGCTCCTTCCGGCCTGCCCTCGTCAATCAATTTCACTCTGTCCTTCAGCCCAAAGTACTGTTACCACGCCGCCGGAATCCCGATTTGGGATTGAGCGAGCACCCCAAGGCGCAGCCCCAACCTGTACCCTCCACCCTCCACTCCGCTCAATATGTGAAATCCTGCGTGACCGTCCCCTGCGCCGGAACCGTCACCGTCGCCGTCTTCTGCCCCATCTGCTCCTGGTCCGCCACCACCGTATACGTTCCCGGCGGCAGACCCTTGATCATGTACCGCCCCGACACATCCGTCACCGCATAAAACGGATTCGCCGACACATTAATGAATGCCTGCATCCACGGATGGTTATTGCACCGCACCGGAATCATCAGCTCCGCCTTCGCAAACGTCCGCTCGTCCTGCGGCCCGTTCGCCCCACCCGCCGGCGCCTGCGAAATATCCACCGTCGGATTCCCCGCCACCGTCGGCACCATATGAATGTTGTGCATCGTCGGATCGCTGTTCGTGAA